>CAVDMS010000070.1:0-8821 GCA_963610045.1 Bacteroidaceae bacterium | reverse complement strand
TATTTTGTCTGAACGAAAAATATCTCGCTCAAAACTGCTATGCACCCTGTAAAATTGGATTTTGTTCTGTGGCAAGGCGAAAAGCGCAGGAATAATGGAGATATATTTCGAGTATTTTCAACGCCGCCACGGGGCAAAAGACTTTTTACAGGGCGGCTTATCCCTATGTTGCGCCGCCCTTGTGTCGGAGCTTTTTTACTTATTCAGCGCACTATGCCTTTAATGAATTTGGGCTTTTCAACCTTTTCCGGCACGAGCGTGTAGCAGTTTTCGAGGAGTCTCGCCGCTTCCTCCGCCTTGGCGGGGGCGGATGCGTGGATGGTGCCGAGGCTCTCGCCGACCTCCACAAAGTCGCCGACCTTCTTGTGCAGCATAACGCCGACCGAGAGGTCGATCTCGCTCTCCTTCGTCGCTCTGCCGCCGCCGAGGTGCATGGACACAAGTCCCACATCCGCTGCGGAAATGTGCTTCACATAGCCGCTGCGCTTGCTGATCGCTTCAAATTTCACCTTGGCTTCGGGGAGCATCGAGGTGTCGTAGACAGCCTTGGGATCGCCCTCCTGACCTTCGACCAGCTCCGCAAGCTTCTTGAGCGCCGTACCGTCCTCAATGCCGCAAAGCAGCATTTTTCTTGCCTCGGCATCGTTTGCGGCAAAGCCCGCTTCGGTCAGTATGCAGCTTCCGAGGGTAAGGCACAGCTCCAAAAGCTCGCCCTTTACCTCGCCTTTCAGCACCGCAATGGCTTCCTTTACCTCAAGCGCATTGCCGACGGCGTTGCCGAGAGGTTCGTCCATATCGGTGATGACCGCAACGGTCTTCTTGCCCGCCATTTTGCCGACCGCCGTGAGGTTTTCCGCAAGCTCGTGCGCCGCCTCCTCGGTCTTCATAAACGAACCGCTGCCGGACTTTACGTCCAGCACTATAACGTCCGCTCCGGCGGCAAGCTTCTTCGACATGATGGAGCTTACTATGAGCGGAATGCTCGGCACGGTACCCGTAACGTCCCTGAGAGCGTACATCTTTTTGTCGGCAGGGTCTAAGTCCGCCGTCTGTCCTGCGATCGCTATGCCGAACTCGTTTACGTTATTTATAAACGTTTCCTCGGAAATACCCGTGTTGAAGCCGGGGAAGCTTTCGAGCTTGTCTATGGTGCCGCCCGTGTGTCCCAGTCCTCTGCCGGACATCTTTGCGATCTTGACTCCCTGCGCCGCAACCATGGGGCAGAGTATCAGCGAGGTCTTGTCCCCGACGCCGCCAGTGGAGTGCTTATCCGCCTTGACGCCGTTTATGCGGGACAGGTCGAGCGTTTCGCCGGAGTCCACCATCGCCATGGTGAGGTCAAGCGTCTCCCTCCTGTCCATTCCCTTGAGCAATATAGCCATAAGCATTGCAGACATCTGGTAATCGGGTATGCTTCCGTCGGTGTAGCCCTTTACCATGAAGCGTATCTCCTCGGTGCCGAGAACGCCACCGTCACGCTTCTTCTCGATAATATCCGTCATGCGCATAATATTTACCTCCGTTTCGCCGTACAGCCACAGGCTATACGTTTTCACTAAAATATTAACACATATCCCGTAAAATTTCCACACTTATCGCAAATTTCTTTTTGACTCAAACACCATGTAGCGCCTGCCGCCGATCATCAGAGTGCGTCCCCTGCGCATCCTGCCGAGCGTCGGCATGGCAAGCAGCGTCCTTTCGCCGTCATACGCCGTGAGCGTACCCTTCGGGGTCTGCACCCACAAAAGCTGCTGCTCCTCCGATTTTGGTGCCGTTTGCGGTACTTCCTCCGGCTCCGGCTGCGGAGCCTTATCGCCTGCACAGCTGATGTTCCCCGAAAAGCGACGCAGCTCGTTTTTCGTAAAGCGCTTTTTAAGCCGAAGTCTGCCGCCCTCCGGACGCAGTACGCCGAGCGGCAGCGGCTCGCCGTCGCCGTACACCCACAGGCGCAGAAGTCCTTCGGCGTATTCGCAGTCCGCCTCAAACGTCGTCATAAGTCCGTCCCGGCGCACACTCAGCACCCCGGTTTTCTTTCCGTTTATGTACACGGGATATTCCACAAAAACGCTCCTTTCACCGAAAAAGCTCCGACAGGTATGACCCTATCGGAGCTTTTCTCTTACAGTCCGAAGCTGACGGCTATTGCGCTGTCAACCTTATTCATCGTCTTGTCGTCAAGCTTTCCCATGCGCTCCCGCAAACGGGATTTGTCTATGGTGCGTATCTGCTCAAGCAGTATAACGCTGTCACGGGACAGTCCGACGCTTTGTGCGTTAAGTTCAATGTGCGTCGGCAGCTTTGCCTTACCGGTCTGACTGGTTATCGCCGCTGCGATGACCGTTGGGCTGTGCTTGTTGCCGGTATCGTTCTGCACTATCAGCACCGGACGCATACCGCCCTGCTCGCTGCCCACGACCGGGCTCAGGTCGGCATAATAAATGTCTCCTCGTTTGACTGTACTCAATTCACTCACACTCCGGAAGATAGTTGCCCCTACATTTTATGTAGCGTGCTGACTATATTCTCCCTCGGCACGGTAAATTTTATACATTCAGATATATTCTCGGCACTCTTTTTGAGACTGCGCACAGCAGCTCATACGGTATCGTTCCGGCTTTCTCGGCAAACTCCGTAAGCGATGCGTTTTCGCCGAATATCTCGACCTCGCTTCCCACCTGCACCGACGGCGCTTCGGTGAGATCGACCATGCACATATCCATGCAGATGTTGCCGCACTGTGGAACGAAGCTGCCCTCGGAGTAAAAGCTGCACTTTCCCGCCGCCGACCACGGAAGTCCGTCCGCATAGCCCGCTGCGACGACGCCCATTCTCGTGCGCCTTTCGGCGGTGAAGTGTCTGCCGTAGCTGACGCAGGTGCCGGGTTCATAGTATTTGATCGTGCTGACGGTGCTGACCAGACGCATCGCCGGACGCAGCCCAAGCTTTCCGCCGTCGCCGTAGCCGTAGAGCAGAAGTCCGGGGCGCACCATGTCGAGCATCATCTCCGGGTGATTCACTACCGCACCCGAATTTGCACAGTGGCGTATCTTAAAGTGTACGCCCTGCGCCTCGGCAGCGGAGATCACGTCGCAGAAAAGCTTGAACTGGCGCTTTGTGTAGGCTATGCTCTCGGCGTCGCCGTAGTCGGAGACGGCAAAGTGCGTGTATATGCCCTCGACGTCGAGGTTCGGCATATTGCAGGTCCTGACGACGTTTTTGACGCCCTCGTCAAAGTAGCCCCCGGCGCAGAGGAAGCCGAGTCTGCTCATGCCGGTGTCGAGCTTTATGTGTATCTTCAGCGTTCCGCCGAGCCTTCCCGCCGCTTCGGAAAACTCTATCGCCTTCGCCTCGCAGCTCACCGTCTGCGTAAGGTCGTAGCGAAGAAGCTCCGACACATACTCCGGCGGAGTGTGTCCGAGTATCAAAACGGGCATTCTGACTCCGCTGCGGCGCAGCTCGATCGCTTCGTCAAGGCAGGCTATGGCAAGGTAATCCGCACCACATTGCTCTAAGCGCTTTGCGACCTCGCAGGCACCGTGACCGTAGGCGTCCGCCTTGACAATGCCGAGGAACTTGCAGCCCTCTGGCAGGCGCTTTCTTATCGCTCTGTAATTATTCTCGATGGCGCCGAGGGAAACCTCCGCCCATGTTCTCTTTTGCAGGTCGTTCAATTATTTCATCTCCCAGTCGCAGAATTCGATAAACACAACGGCTTTGCCGCCGCTGCTGATCTCGGCGCTGCACGGGGTCATCTCTCCGTCGAGCCAGACGGTGACGCTCGTGTCGTCCGACACGATGAGCCTCGCCGCCGTCATTCCGTCCTCCTCCCAAACGCTGTCAACGTGCGCATTGCGCAGCGCCATCACCGTCACCGGCAGAGCGGACATCGGGCAAAGCCCGTTTGCGTCAAGACTTCCGATGTCGAGGATCACAGCGTCATACTCAAGCCGTGCGGAATCGTCCTTCACTCTTGCGCTGATGCCGGAGATGGTTTCCGGCTCAATGACCGTCACCTTTATTCCCTCGGCGTCCTGAGTATAGGCGAGCTTGAAGTTTGCCGTCTTGTCCTCATACTCGGCTCGGAGATTTGCGGTAAAGCCGATGCTCTGAGCCTGCTCAAGCTCTGCGCAGAAGCTTCCGAACTCATCCTCCGCATTGCCGCCGCAGGCGCTCAGCACCAGCAGAATACACAGCATGATCGGCAGAAGCAGTGCCTTTTTCACTTCGTTTTCCTCCGTTCATTATAGTATTAGGTTTCCCGATAGTCAATTTTTCTCTTGACTTTTTTTCTGCCGTGGATTATAAAATATTTATTAAGGCTATATAACTAATATGCAATGATCGGGAAAATAGTACGGTATTCCCTTCTCAGAGAACGGCGGTCGTCGGCTGTGAGCCGCCCGAAAGGAATGTGCTTGTTCGCCCGTGAGCTCCGGCCAATCACCGGCGGTGCCCCCGTTACGGGTCAAAGTGCGAACGTATCGAATTTGGGTGGTACCGCGGAAGTCAGGTCTTTCGTCCCTTGTGGGGCGGAGGGCTTTTTATTTTTGCAAATTTTTATACAAGGAGTCAGAACATGAAAGCACTTATGCAGGAACTCAGAGAGAATGCTCTGAATGCGATTTCGGATGCGGAAAGCATTGATTCTCTCGATGCTCTCAGAGTCAGGTATCTCGGCAAAAAGGGTGAGCTGACCGCCATTTTAAAGCAGATGGGCAAGCTCTCCGCCGAGGAGCGCCCCGTTATGGGTCAGCTCGCAAATCAGATAAGGTCCGACCTTGAAGCCTCCATCGAGAACACGAGGAAAAGGCTTGAGGCGGCGGCACTCGAAGCAAGGCTTCAGATGGAAACGCTCGACGTCACCATCCCCGCCGAGGAGCTGAAGCTCGGTCACAAGCACCCCATGTACATGGCGCTTGACGAGATAAAGGACATTTTTGTCGGCATGGGCTTTACCGTGCTTGACGGTCCCGAAGTCGAGCTTGCAAGCTACAACTTCGACAAGCTCAACGCCGAGGAGGGTCACCCCTCCCGCGACTGGTCGGACACCTTCTACTTTGACGAGGACTCCCGTGTAATGCTTCGTTCGCAGACTAGCCCCATGCAGGTGCGTGCCATGGAAACGATGCCGCTGCCTATCCGCATCATCGCTCCCGGCAGAGTGTACCGCAAGGACGAGGTCGATGCGACGCACTCCCCCATGTTCCACCAGGTCGAGGGCATGGTCATAGACAAGAACGTCACGATGGCGGACCTCAAGGGTACGCTCAACGCCGTCATGGAGCAGCTTTTCGGCGAAGGCACCGTCACCCGCTTCCGTCCGCACCACTTCCCGTTTACCGAACCCTCCTGCGAGATGGACGTGCAGTGCCACAAGTGCGGCGGCAAGGGCTGCCCCACCTGTAAGGGCGAGGGCTGGATAGAGGTCCTCGGCGCCGGAATGATCCACCCCCATGTGCTTGAGATGAGCGGCATAGACCCCGAAGAATACACCGGCTGGGCATTCGGCATGGGACTTGAGCGCCTTGCCATGCGCCGCTTCAAGATTTCCGACCTGCGTCTCATTTTCGAAAACGACGTGCGGTTCCTCGAACAGTTCTAAAGGAGGCAGATTATGAATCTCAGCAGAAAATGGTTAAACGAATTTGTTAAAATAGATGTCGGCAGCAGAGATTTTGCCGAGGCAATGACCCTTTCCGGCTCCAAGGTCGAGGTCACCGAGGAGCTTGGCGCAGAGATCGAAAACGTCAAGGTCGGCAAGGTTGTCTCCATGGCAAAGCACCCCAACTCCGATCATATGTGGATATGCCGCATCGACGTGGGCGAGGATGCCCCCGTTCAGATAGTCACTGGCGCATGGAACGTCCATATCGGCGACCTCGTCCCCACGGCACTGCACAAATCACGTCTGCCCGGCGGCAAGGTCATCGAAAAGGGAAAGCTCAGAGGTGAGGAGAGCTTCGGTATGCTCTGCTCTCTCAAGGAGCTGGGGCTTGACGAGCGTGACTTCCCCTACGCCGTCATCAGCGCTGCCGCCGTTTTGGGCGACTATCACCCGCTCGACAAGGCAAAGCCCTCCGTCTCCCCTGACATCAAGGCGGGCGACACGATCTTCGGCAGCGTCAAGGCTGCACTTGTTGCCTCGGTCGAGTCCGTCGGCGTCAATCTCTTTAAGCTCGGTCTCGACTGCGGGAAGGCTTGCGAGGTCGTGACCCCGTGCCAGAACGTCCACGTCGGCGACCTTGTCGCCTACGACACCGCAAAGGACAAGGTCTGCACCCTCGCCGACCTCCACGCAAAGCAGGAGGAGTTCCCCCACTGCATCGAGGACGGCATATTCATCCTCCACGAGGACGGCATCGCCCCCGGAGACGACATTCGTCCCGTCATCGGAGCCGACGACTCCGTCGTCGAGTTTGAGATAACCCCCAACCGTCCCGACTGTCTCTCCGTCATCGGTCTTGCCCGTGAAGCCTCCGCTACCTTTGACGCTCCGCTTACGCTGCATGAGCCGCAGGTAAAGGGCGGTGCCGAGGGTTCGCTGGGCGAGCTTCTCAAGGTGGAGGTCCCCGCCTCCGACCTTTGTCCGAGATACACCGCACGCATGGTCAGAAACGTCCGCATAGCGCCCTCCCCCAAGTGGATGCGTGAGCGGCTCAGAGCCATGGGCGTGCGTCCCATCAACAACATCGTTGACATCACGAACTACGTTATGATGGAATACGGTCAGCCCATGCACGCTTTCGACTACCGCTATGTGAAGGGCGGTAAGATAATCGTCCGCAGAGCGCAGGACGGTGAGGAGCTTACGACGCTCGACGGCAACCTCAGGAAGCTCAACTCCAATATGCTCGTCATCGCAGACGACACCCGTGCAGTCGGTCTTGCCGGCATCATGGGCGGTCTCAACAGCGAGATAGTCGGCGACACGGTCGACGTCGTGTTTGAGTCTGCGACCTTCGACGGCACCTGCATCAGAAAGGGTGCGCTCGCCCTCGGTATGCGCACCGAGGCAAGTGCGAAGTTTGAAAAGGGTCTTGACCCCTTGAACACCCTCCCCGCCGTGAACCGTGCCTGTGAGCTTGTTGAGATGCTCGGCGCAGGCGACGTTCTCGACGGTGTGATAGACGTCTACGATAAGCTGCCCGAACCCACGGTGCTTGATCTTCGTCCCGATAAAATTAACGCACTTCTCGGCACCGATATCCCCACCTCCGAGATGGTCTCCATTCTGAAAAAGCTCGGCTTCGGCGTCGAGGGCGAGACCGTCACCGTACCGTCATGGAGAGGCGACGTTAAGCATTACTCCGATCTTGCCGAGGAGGTCGCACGCTTCCACGGCTACAACAACATCCCCTGCACTCTCGTCTCCGGCGAGACGACCAGAGGCGGCTACTCCGCAGCGCAGAAGCTTGAGCAGCAGCTCGGCTCTATATGCCGTGCGGCGGGCTATGACGAGATCATAACCTACTCCTTCATCTCCCCCTCCTACTATGACAAGATCCGTTGGGCGGCGGATGACGAGCGCAGGCAAAGCTTCAAGATCCTCAACCCCCTCGGCGAGGACACCTCCATCATGCGCACCACCGTTCTGCCCTCCATGCTTGAGATACTCGTCAGAAACTACAACTACCGCAACAAGTCCGTGCGGCTTTACGAGCTTGGCAGGACCTACGCTCTCGGTGGTGAGGACGGACTTGCGATCGAGCGCAAGGTGCTTTCCCTCGGCGCTTACGGCGACATGGATTTCTTCACGCTCAAGGGTCTTATTGAGGCCGTTCTCGACTCCATAAGAGCAAAGGACGTAAGCTACAAGGCATGCCGCACGAACCCCTCCTACCACCCCGGACGCTGTGCCGAGGTCTATGTCGGAGATCGGCTCATCGGCGTTTTCGGTCAGATACACCCGCTGGTAGCCGCAAACTACGGCGTTGACGCCGAGTTCTACTGCGCGGAGCTTTCGTTCGAGGCACTCATGGCATCCGTCGGTGAGGATCCCACCTACGTTCCGCTGCCCCGCTTCCCCGCCGTCACCCGTGATATCGCTCTCGTGTGCGACGCCGGCATCCCCGTTGCGGAGCTTAAGCGCTGCATAATGGAAAACGGCGGCGAATACCTCGTGGGCTGCAATCTGTTCGACATCTACACCGGCAGTCATATTGCCGACGGCAAGAAGTCCGTTGCCTTCTCGCTCACCATGCGTGCAAAGGATCAGACACTTACGGATGAACACGCAGAGGAGACCGTCGCAAACGTTCTGTCCGCACTTGCGGAAAAGCTCGGCGCTATCATTCGCTGACGCAATATCTTGTGGGATTTTTGCGCAAATTTAATTATTTCCACACTATACCCTTTACTTTTTATTTCAAAGCGGATATAATACCACTATGAATTTATTTTGGGAGGGATATTTCCATGGAAGACATTACAAGAAAATTTGCCGCTATTGACAGCAAGACAGAGATGAGAGAAATACTGTCGTCCGTGTATAACTCTCTTAAAGTCAAGGGCTACAACCCCATAAATCAGCTCGTGGGCTATATTCTGTCGGAGGACCCGACGTATATCACGAACTACAATAACGCCCGCACTCTTATCTGCCGCATTGACCGTGACGAGCTTATGCATGAGCTGCTCGTTAACTACATCGGCGAAGAGAAGCTGTAACGAGATCACAAAAGCGAAGTCTTTTGACTTCGCTTTTGTCTTTCCCGAATAAGTTTTTTCGCAAGCGTCAATTTTCCTATTGACAAACGCCGAAAATGCTGTATAATATTCCTTGCCTTTAGCGGATTTGTGTAATGGTAGCACACCGGAC
>CAVDMS010000069.1:0-8829 GCA_963610045.1 Bacteroidaceae bacterium | reverse complement strand
GCACAAAGCTTATTGTGCAAGTTGCACAGCAAAACGCCGCTTGCAGCTTTTTTACAGCGGTCTTTGACGGAAAAATGAATTATGAATCCCGGCGGGCTGCAATATTCATTTTTCGCCGAAAATGAATATTGCGACCTCCGAAATCTGCAAGAACGGGCATTTTAAAATGCAGCCGTTTTTGCAAAAATGCATGATCCCTTAATCAAATCCTGCATTTTTGCAAGGCTCCGCTGCGTCCTCTCCCGCAAACACGCACCGCTTTGCGCCGTACGGCTAAACCGACGCATAAAAATTTCGTTAATTTCGGAGCAAAAAATGCGGCGTCCGAGATCCCGTCGGACGCCGCATGAAAAAGCAGCCTTCAAATTATTCATTCGTAGATCTCGGCATTCACAAAAAGCCTGTCCTTGCGGCTTCTGCCGCCGGGTTCGCCGATGAGCGCCTTGCCCTTGCCCCTGTACGAGAGCGTGTCGCCCGTCTTTACGGGAGCGTCGCATTTAAAGCAGGGCGAGTAGTTGAGGCTCACAAGTCCCTCGCCTATCGCCGACGCCGCCGTGCTTCTGGAGACGCCGAACAGCGCCGCACACACGGCGTCGAGCCTCGGACTTTTGACGGAAAAGCAGACGCTTTTCCGCTTTATCTCCGCCGGCGGTATCTCGCTCAGCGGCAGCTCCTCGACCTTTGCACCGTACCTGCCGACGCTCACGAGGCTGTCCTTTATGTGCCGCAGCACCGACGGCAGCACGAACACCGTCGCCGTACCGCCATTGATGCGAATGTCGCCGATCCACTCACGCTTTATGCCGAGACCCATCAGCGCACCGAGATAGTCCCGATGCCCCGGCTCGCCGAAGCCGACCTTCACGGAAAGCGCCGCAATGAAGTCACCGTACTCCGGCTCCTCGTCCAGATACTCCGGCACGAAGAAGCAAAGCCGCCTTTCGCAGCCCTCGGCACCGCCGTAGAACAGCGGTGTGCGTCCCGCTGCCTCCTCCTGCTTTTCTATCGCATACTGCTCCGCCGGAGTAAGGAACACGGTCGCCGTTATGCGCCCCGTTTTCTCGCTGCGAAGGAGCAGCTCCTCGGCTCTTTTTAACAGTTCAATTTCGGGTTTTTCCATTTCCGTACCCCGCCATGTGTTCTTCCGCAAACAGAAGCTCGTTTACAAATTCCTTTACCGGCATACGCAGCACGCCGGAGCGCAGCGCCGACAGACGGATGAGCGAATCGTTCGTGACGACCTTGACCGCCATGTTTGCGCCTATCTCGTCGGCAAGCTTTTCGATGTACATATCCGCCGTCTCGTTTTCCTTGGTGTAGGCTATGCGAAGCCTGCCGACACGGTCACGCTCGCCCTCACCGCCCTTGACCTTGTAGCCGTCAAACACCAGCACCGGCTCGCAGTTTCTAAACGCCGCATAGCTGCAAAGCCTGTCGATGAGCCGCTCCCTTGCAAGACCGAGATCGGTCTTTGCAAGCTCATTCATTTCCTCCCAACCGAAGATGAGGTTGTAGCCGTCGATTATGAGCCGCTCGTCCTTGGGCGACGGGACAAAGCCCTCGTCACGCCGGGTGTCGGTGCGCACTGTGCCGTACTCTCGGCGGCGTATCGGTCCGAACTCCCGCTCAAGTATCGCCTCAAGCTCCCGGTCGTCGATGCTATAGCGCCGCAGTCTCGGCTCCGGCGCTGCGGTCTCTCTGCCCGCACCCGTGTCGATGTGCATATACTCGTCGGCAAGCTCCCAGCTCACGGTTCTGCCCGCACCGTGAGAGCAGAAAACGGAGTCTGCGGTGTTCGCAGGGTCGGAGGCTGGGTCGTAGCCGATGCGCTCGACGACCTCCCTTTCGTTGTGGCACGGGAGGTAGCCCTTCACCTTGAGCGTCAGTCTGCCCCTGCCCCCGGTGTAGGACGCAAGCTCGCCTGCGTAGTCGGACATTTCCGACACCGGGCATACGCCCGATATGACGGAGACGTTTTCCTCCCCGACCTCGGACTCAAAGTCTGCGCTCATGTCACGCAGATCGCCTATCGCACGACCTATGCACTCCGACGGCACTTCGAGCCGAAAATCGTACCACGGCTCAAGCAGACGGGACTGCGACTTCATAAGCGCCTGACGCAGCGCACGGTGCGCCGCCTCCCGAAAATCGCCGCCCTCGGTGTGCTTTAAATGCGCTCTGCCGGCGATAAGGCTTATGCGCATATCCGTTATCGGTGAACCCGTCAGCACACCGGGCATCTCGCTTTCCGCAAGCTGCGACAGTATGAGCCGCTGCCAGTTGCGGTCGAGCGCATCCTCGGCGCAGCGTGTCGTAAACTCAAGCCCCTCGCCGACGGGCAGCGGCGACAGCTCAAGATGCACCTCGGCGTAATGCCGCAGCGGTTCAAAGTGACCCGCACCCGTGACGGGAGCGAGGATCGTCTCACGGTACATGACGCTGCCCCTGTCTATGCTTATGTCGAGGTCAAAGCGCTGCTTTGCCTCGGACACTATGACCTCGGTCTGCATTTTGCCCATGAGCCGTATGCCGATCTCCTTCGTCTGCGGCTTCCAGACGAGATGCAGCGACGGCTCCTCGTCCTCAAGCGTTCTGAGCTTTTCGAGCGCCGTCACGGGGTCGGTACCGTCAGAAAGATGCACGGCATACTCCATGACCGGCTCAAGCTCCGGCGATGGAGCGTCCGCCTCAAAGCCGAGACCCTGCCCGGAGAAGCTTGCCGACAGTCCCTTCACCGCACAGACGCCGCCCGGCAAAACGCAGTCCGTGTTTTCGTACTTTGCGCCGGAGTATATGCGAAGCTCCGTCACCTTTTCCTCATGCACATCGTATGATGCGTCGGCGTACCTCAGCGTGTCCCGCAGGGAGAGCTTCCCGCCCGTGAGCTTCATAAGCGTTAAGCGGCTGCCCTTTGAGTCACGCAGTATCTTGATGACCCTTGCGCCAAAGTCGGGACCGTAGTCCGGCTGCATCGTGTACAGTGCAAGCAGCTCCATGAGCCTGTCTATGTTAGTGAGCTTCAGCCCCGACCCGAACAACACGGGGAAAAGCTTTCGGTTTTGGATGAGCGCCGCTATATCGCCGTCGGTGACGGCGCCCGTCTCCATGTAGCGGTCCAAGAGCGCTTCGTCACACAAGGCAAGCGCCTCGTCCGTCGGGCGCTCGTTAAAGTCAAGGAAGCTGTCCCCGAAGCGCCGCCGCAGCTCCGCCATAACGCCGTCGAGGTCTGCCGTAGCAAGGTCGGTTTTCGTGACGAAGATAAAGCACGGCACGCCCCGTTTTTTGAGCAGCCGCCACAGCGTTTCCGTGTGCGCCTGCACGCCGTCGGAGCCGGAGATGACGAGCAGGGCGCAGTCCGACACGGAAAGGCAGCGCTCCGCCTCCGGGGAGAAATCTACGTGTCCCGGCGTGTCGAGCAGGCACAGGGACAGCTCCCCGTACTCAAGCATTGCGGTTTTGGAGAACACCGTTATTCCACGGCTCCGCTCTATGTCGCCCGTGTCAAGGAAGCTGCTTTTGTGATCCACCCTGCCGAGGGTCCGTATACTGCCGCAGGTGTAGAGCATGGCTTCCGAGAGGGTCGTTTTTCCTGCGTCCACGTGTGCAAGGACGCTCATTACTATCCTTTTCATAAAATACCCTGAATCGAAAAAATCGTTTCCATTATAACGGATAAGTCCCCACGCTTCAAGTGCCGCCGGGGATTAAGTTTGCAAAAGCGCAAGCCGTTTAATAAGCTGCGGATTTGGCTAAATATCTCTCCCTCAGTCAGCTCCGCTGACAGCTCCCTCGTCAGAGGGAGCCATGAACTGGAGCATATCTTAACTGCACAGAAATACTTTGCTGCTGTGCCGTTTTTGGGTGTGGAATGCGAGAATTGCTATGCATTTTGAATCCTTCCGCCAATGCCAAACGACCTCCATTCTCATGCCTCCCTCTGACGAGGGAGGTGTCAAAATCGTCAGATTTTGACGGAGGGAGAGACACTCTCGGCAGGGGCTGCGGCGTCGGTGTAAAAAACTGTTCCATTTTTCGTGAAGCTGTATTATAATTTGTCCATACGGCATCACGGAGGTGTATGTATGACTGCGGTGCTGATAATTTTGGGAGTTTTGCTGCTCCTTGTTTTTCTGTCGGGGCTTTTGTTCGAGCTTGCCCTCATACGTCGGGGCGTGAGCTTAAAGCCGCCGCACAAGGGCGGTGTCGTCTCCCCAATGCTTGCCCCCACGGGCGAGGAGCTTTGGGCGTACAACATCCCCAAGCTCAAGGCGTTTAACGACATGGAGACCGAGACGCTGCACATCACCTCAAACGACGGGCTGCGTCTTTCGGCGAAGCTGCACCGGGGAAGCTCCGACATTACCGTCATCTGCTTTCACGGCTACAAGTCCGCCGCCGTGTATGACTTCTGTGCGATAAGCGAAATGTACCGGGACATGGGCGCAACCCTCGTATTCCCCGATATGCGTGCGCACGGCGACAGCGAGGGAAAGTACATCGGCTTCGGTGTGCTTGACTCCGACGACGTGTGCCTTTGGGTCGAGAAGGTGCGCAAGGTACTTCCCGGCACCTCGATATATCTCCACGGCATGAGCATGGGCGCAGCGGCGGTCATGCAGGCAAGCGACAGGCTGCCGGAGGGTGCGGTGTGCGGCATCATCGCCGACTGCGGCTTTGCCTCGACGGACGAGGTGTTCCGCCGTCTTATAGGCGAGCTTGTACATCTGCCCGCATTCCCCTTCGTCGGCGTCTTCGAACTGTGGAACAGGCTCCTTGCGGGCTACGACTTTACGTCGCACGACTCCTGCAAGAGCCTTGCAAACACCCGCATCCCCTTCGTGTACATCTGCGGCGACTGCGACAGGTACGTTCCCGAAGCGCTCGCACGGCGCATATTCGACTCCTGCGCAAGCGAAAAGTACCTTCTCATATCCCACGGCACGGGTCACGCCGCAAGCTATATGCGGGACACGGAAAAATACAGGACACTCGTAACGGAATTTATAGAAAATCATCGGAGGTAACACATGGAAACACAAAAGAAGGGCATCGGCGCCCTTAACTGGACGCTGCTGCTCGTGATCGGCTTCTCGGCGCAGATAGCGTGGGTCATCGAAAACAACTGGTTTGCAAACTTCCTCTACTCCGACTTCGGAGCGCAGCTCGGCGTCGTCACCGCCATGACCATCTGCTCCGCCACGGCGACCACCTTCTCGGCGCTTTTCTTCGGAACGCTCTCCGATCGCATCGGCTCCAGAAAGCGCCTCATCACATGGGGCTCCATCCTGTGGGGCATATTCACCATTGCCTTCGGCATGACGCACTACCTCAGAGACAGCATTTATAACAACGTCATGCTCGTCGGCGTGACCATCGTCGCCGCCGACACGATAATGAGCTTCTTCGGCTCGATGGCGAACGACGCAGGCTACAACGCATGGTACGCCGACATGATGGACGACAAAAACTCCGGTCAGATCGGCGCCGTCGCAGCGACCCTCCCCGTACTCGGCACCCTCGTCGGTACCCTCGTCGGCGGCATGATCGTAAACGGTCTTGCGACGAAGGAAAATCCGCAGGCGGGCTACATAGCCTTCTTCACCATCGCCGGTGCGGTGACGATACTCGTCGGCATCGCCTCCTTCTTCCTGCTTAAAGACTCGCCCAAGCTCCGCCCCGTAAAGGAGGGCAGCTTCTGGCACCAGTTCGGCTCCACCTTCAACTTCAAGCGCTTCGTATCGAATAAGGAGCTTGCGCTCGTGTTCCTCACGCTGTGCATATTCTTCATCGGCTACAACTGCTACTTCATCCACATAATGAACTGGATGAACTACACCCTCGGCTTTAAAGACCCCAGCCTCATCCTCGGCATCCCCCTCGTTTTGGCAATGCTCATATCGGTGCCGTTTATCAAGGTCATCAACAACAAGCGTGTGCCGGACGTCGCCGCCTTTGCCACGGTGCTGAGCATCGTCGGCTGTCTGTTCATCTACTTCGTCGTCGGTGCGCTCAAGGGCAGCCTCGACACCGAAAATGCGCTCTCGCCCGCCAACTGGTCCTGCTTTGTCGGCATAATCCTCGTCGGCGTGGGATACGTCGTGTTCATGCAGTCCATGACCGTTTGGATGAAGCGCCTGTACCCCGAAGAACACAGAGGTCAGTTTGAGGGCATCCGCATCCTGTTCTTCGTGTTCTTCCCGATGATCGCAGGTCCTCTGCTTGCCGACCCCATCTGCCGTCTGTTCGGCGAGAAGGTGTATCAGGTCGTGGACAACGGAAACCTCGTTTTCGTCACGGCGCAGCAGGCGACCGAAATGGGCTACGACATCAGCAGCATCGCAGAGGGCTACCTGCCCGTAAACGAGCTGTTCATTGCGGCGGCGGTCGTCACCGTGCTTGCGCTCATCCCCATGAGCAAGGCTGCAAAGCTGTACAAGGCACGAAACGGCAGATAAGAAAAATTTTAAAAAGCAAAAACGGGCATCGTGAGATGTCCGTTTTTTCATGCATTTTTCGGCTTTTTGACCGATTTTTCATCCAAGGTATAACATTTTTTCATATCAATACTTTGTTAAGTTATGTGTTAAGTTCTTGACATATTCGCATCAAATTGTATAATATGCTTGGCTGATACCGCAGCCGATGATCTTGATTACGGAGGAACGGTTAATGAGAGGAATGGAGACCGGCAAAACCATAATACGTCACAAGGTTTTTACCGAGATCGCCCGCCTTGCATATGAGGGCGGAGATTATGCCAAGGCTCTTGAGGAGCTTCCTTATAAAATATGTCCCGGCGACCCCGACGACGTGGGCGCATACAAGGGTACTCTTATGTTTGAAAGAGCCGTCGTCGGCGAGCGTCTTCGCCTTGCGATGGGTCTGCCCACGAGAAAGCTGGGCGTTCACAACAACATTTCCGACGGCGTTGAGGAAAGCGTCATTGCGGAAAAATACTATGAGCCGCCGCTCATAAACGTCATTAAATTTGCCTGCAACAAATGCCCCGACAACGTCGTCACCATAACCGACGGCTGCCAGGCCTGCCTTGAGCATCCCTGCATGGAGTTCTGCCCCAAAAAGGCGATCACCAAGAAGGCAAACGGCAAGGCGCAGATAGACCAAAACCGCTGCATCCGCTGCGCAAAGTGCGTGTCGGAGTGTCAGTTCCATGCGATAATACATCAGAAGCGCCCCTGCAAGACCCACTGCGGCGTTGACTGCATCGGTACGGATGAGCAGGGCAGAGCGCACATCGACTACAGCAAATGCACCTCCTGCGGTCAGTGCCTTGCAAACTGTCCCTTCGGCGCCATCGCCGACAAGAGCCAGATCTTCCAGACCATCATGGCGATAAAGAGCGACGTTCCCGTTTACGTTGCACTCGCTCCCGCCTTCGTCGGTCAGTTCGGACCCGACGCCATCCCCGAAAAGATGGAGGCGGCGTTTAAGCGTCTCGGCTTTGCCGGAGTGTACGAGGTCGCCATCGGCGCTGACCTCTGCGTTCAGGAGGAGGCGAGCGACTTCCTCGCCGAGGTGCCGTCGAAGTATTCCTTCATGGTCACCTCCTGCTGCCCCTCGTGGAGCAACATGGTGAAGAAGTTCTTCCCCGAAATGGCACAGAACATCTCCGTTGCGCTCACGCCCATGGTCATTACGGCACGTCTCATAAAGGAGCAGCACCCCGGCTGCAAGGTCGTTTTCGTCGGACCGTGCGATGCAAAGAAGCTTGAAGCCAGCCGCCGTCACGTCCGCAGCGACGTGGACTTTGTCCTCACCTTCGAGGAGGTGCTGGGAATGTTCACCGCCAAGGGCGTTGACAAGGAGCGCATCCCCATGAGCGAGGCAAAGCCTCTCAATCAGGCGAGCGCCGACGCAAGGAAGTTTGCCGTCACCGGCGGCGTTGCGCAGGCGGTCGTGAATGCGATACACAAGACCGACCCCGACCGTGAGGTCAAGGTCGTCAGTGCGACCGGACTTAAAGAGTGCCGCAAGCTGCTCATGCTCGCCAAGGCGGGTAAGTATAACGGCTACCTCATCGAGGGCATGGCGTGTCCCGGCGGCTGCGTCGCCGGCGCTGGAACGCTCGCACGCATCGACAAGTCGGCAAAGGAAGTCGAGATCTTCGCATCGAGAGCGGACTTCTCCTGCGCCACCGAGACCGAGTACGCAGACTACCTGCCTTTGGTCGAGGCCGCCGGCAAGAACTACAACGAAGTCTCCACGGACTGATATTACAAGCAAAACCCTGCATCCGCCGAAATGCGGATGCAGGGTTTTTATTATCGGTACACTTTTCCGTGCGGCGGTTTCAGAAACCGAGAAAATTTAAATAAGCGTCATATTTTTCTTTGAATGCAGCGTCGTCCATGGCGAAATAGTCTCTGAACACGCTTTTGAAGCTGTAATTGTAGAAAAGCGCCACAAACGCAGCGGCGCCGCCGATCTCGCTTCCGTTTATCAGCCCCACGTTCTCAAGAATGTTGTTTAACGGCTTAATAGCGCCGCTCTTTTTGTAATATGCCAAGCACTCCTCCTCAGGCATAAATCTCCCTGCGGCGTGGTCAGCATCTTTTCTTATAAAGCTTAGCAGCCCTTCTCCGACACGTCCGATCAGACGCTTTGACGGGTAGTCGTAAACATTGTACCCTAAGGGCGGACTCAGATAAGGATAAGCTAACGGGAGCCGGACCCCTGTCGGTTTTGACGGGCGGATTTTCGCCCGTGCTGCGTTAAATCCCTTGACAATACGTCAAGTATTCTCTGCGGGCTTTGCCTTGCCCGAACAAAAATCCGCTCCGGCAAAACTGCAAAGCACCTGTCGGCAGT
>CAVDMS010000068.1:0-9005 GCA_963610045.1 Bacteroidaceae bacterium | reverse complement strand
AGCGGACTGCAAATCCGCGATTCCCCGGTTCAAATCCGGGTGACGCCTCCAAAAATGAAGTCCGTAGGCAAAGCCTACGGACTTCATTTTTACTTTTTCACTCTTCACTATTCACTATTCATTATTCATTATTCACTATCCCCCCTCGGAGGTGCAGCATGGAAAATCGCACATTCATAAACCTCAGACAAAAACCGGAGCTTAAAGTCCCCGCCGCAGAATGGTTTCACGGCAAGTGGGGCGTCCCAACAAGCGCCTACCTCGACTGCATGGACGACTACCTTTCCGGCAAAACGGAGTACGGTTGGTACCTCTGCCTCGACGGTGACAGGATAGTCGGCGGTCTCGGCGTAATCGAAAACGACTTCCACGAACGCCCTGACCTTGCACCCAACGTCTGCGCCGTCTATACCGAGAAAGACTGCCGCTGCCAAGGCATCGCCGGGCATCTTCTTAACATGGCGGTCGAGGAGCTAAGACACTGCGGTATAAGCCCCGTGTACCTGCTCACCGATCACACGGGCTTTTACGAGCGATACGGTTGGGACTTTCTGTGCATGGTGCACTGCGACGGCGGCGAGTATTCACGAATGTACATCCACCGCTGAATTGGCGGTATGAAAATAGCGTGACCGAAAATTCGGTCACGCTATTTTCAGCTTCTCAGCGGAATATCGCTCCCGCCGCCAAAAGCTCGTCAACGCTCATGTAGTAGCCGCTCGGCGCAAGCACCGACGCCTCCTTGAGCGCCGCCCCCGGCGTCAGCACCGCACTCACCGCAGTACCCGAAACCGTCGTCGATGCGTACACCGCCGTCGGCGTGAGACTCAGGTACAGAGGATCGTCCGCAATGCTCGCCGTGATGTGCAGCTGTCCGTCCGCAAAGTAGAATTCGGAGATCGCCCCCACGACCCTCGCAAGCGACAGATTGTCGAAGAATTCCACATATGCACCGACGGTCTTTGCAAGCGTACCGCTGCCGAGACCCGGTACGAGCCTCAGCGCCGTCTCCATCGCCTGACGCAGATTGCTCTCGTCAGCCCTGACTCTTATCGCACCGTAGTCGATGTACACGGTGCCGTTATAAAGCGTTACGTTGAGCTGCGTTCCCAGCAGCTTGGAGCTTGCCTTCACCGCCATGGGGCTGCCGAAGTCAAATATCATGTCGGCATGGATCGCAACGCCGTTCACGCTCACATCCGCCGCCATCTCCATGCCCTTTGCGCCCGCATAGCGCAGGAGAGTGTCCTTGTACTGCGCAAGCTGCGACAGGGTAACGAAGCTGCCGGTAGGCACCGAGATGCTCGGTGCGCCGTTTGACACGAGGGTCATGCTGATGCGCATACCCGACATTTCAAGGCTCACGCTGCCGCTGCCGAGCGCCGCATTCACGACCACTCCCCCGCCGAGGTTCACGCTTGCGTGGAGCGCATTGTCGTACCACGAAAGTCCGCTCACGGAGTTTATCGCCTTCTTGACGCTCAGGTCGCCGAAGAAGCTCTCTATCGCAGCGCCGGCGTTGCTGCCGCTTCCGGCACTGCCGCCGCTCATTTCCGTTATGAAGCCGACCAGATCCTTGAGCTGATCGAGCTTTCCGCTGATGCGGATGTTGCCTGCCTCGGCGTACACCGTGTCTCCTACGAGCGTCACTCTGACCGCAACGCCGTCAACGCTCGTGTCAAATACTGCCTTCAGCTCGCTGCCGGGGTAAGCCACACTCAGTCTGCCGGAGAGACTTATTCCGCTGCCGGAGAGCGTCACGTCGGCGGTGCAGCCGCCGGAGCTTATGTTCTCCATGATGGGGCTCACGAGCGTGAGCGCACCCGTGAGGTCGGTGTAGCCGGACAGCGACTCGCTGTTAAAGCTCTTTGCCGGGGTCGCATATATGCCGACGGAGGTACCTCCCATGTTCACCCGAAGGTCGGCGCTTTTAAGCTTCGGCTTTTCCTTGCCCGTTATCTTGATCGCACCCGAAAGCATACTGTCGTTAAAGCTGATGGTCTTTCCCTTGGAGGTCGTTTTCACGTCCATGCCGTTTACTATCGACTGCACGGCGGAGCCTTCAAGCGAAATGTCGGGGACCTTCATGCCGAGTCCGCCCATGACCTTGCCGAATGCGTCGATGGCGTCGTTCGCTTTAAGGACTATCTTCTGATTTTCCACACGCAGATACAGCTTTCCGCCGCTGTACACGCCGTACACGTCAAGCCCCTCGACCTCGCCTTTGACCTTGAAGCTCATGTTCGCAATGTCAAGGTGCGCCTTGAGGACGTACTGCTTTCCGCCTGCGGTGACGGTGACGTTCAGGTTCGGGTTGCGCTCGAAGATGCCCAAAAGCTCCTCCTGGAGCGCATCGTCACGGCTGAGCTTCGAGAGCTTGTTGGGGTCGTACTCGGTCTCAAGATACTTTTGGAACTCCTTCTGATCGTCGGTAACGTTGCCGAAATCGGAGAACAGCTCCGTGATATTACTGGTGCAGCCCATGCTGCCGAGACCCGACATTGTGACCTCATAGGTCTCGACGGTCTCCATCTTGAGCAGACGCCACTGGGAATCTATCGTCCACACCATGTGGACCTCGGTAAACACGGGCATCTGCGATGCGCCGCTGTAGGTGTAGATCTGACGCTTGTAGTATGCGCTTGCGCCCTCCGGCTCAAGGTCGAAGCTGATGACATAATTTCCGTCGGCGTCCTTCTGCATTTCGGGCTTGCACACCGTCTCGTCGCTCACGACGTAGTTCGTGAGGTTGCGGGGAAGCTGACCGTAGGCGTGGCTGTAATCCTCGTCGGAGATTGCGTAGATGTCCTTGCTCCACTGAGCCGTCGTTCCGCTGACGGAGTCCGCCTTGCGCATGAGGATGGCGCCGTCCTTAAAATACTTCTGCTCGCCGACCTTCACCAGTGCGCTGGTGCTTATCGTCTCGTTAAAAACGCTGTCCTCGGTGACGACACGCTGACCGTAGATCTGTTGGTTGTAGTCTATAAATCCGACGCTTGCCGCCGTGCTTCCCGTCGTTTCGGAGCGGTAGCTTGCGGAGTTCATAACGCCTATACATATATAAATATTGTCCTCCGCCGTCTGACCGGAGGGGTCGCCCTCAGGCACGGGGAGCGTCTTGCTCGCACCGCCGTCGGCAAAGTCGGCATCCGACACGCCGCCGAAGAAGCTCGGCACGATCTTTATCGCCGCAAGAAGAAGCACGACCGCACCGCAGATGCAAAGCACTCTGCGCTTTTTGCTTTTCGGCTTTTTCTCCGAGACGGCGGGGGATTCGACCTTCTCCGTCTCCACGGCGTCCGCTTTTTTCTTTTTCTCAAGCAGCTTCATTTCTCAAAACCTCTTTATAACTCCGTTGCCATGCGTCCGGCCTCGTGCCGGACCGTTACTTATTTCACGCTCTCATTATACTGCGCCGCCCTCGGTAGTGCATCCTCCCCTTTGTTCGACGGTAGAATTGTCGGTAGAGAGTCATTCTCCTGCCGGTAGAGCCGGAGAACCGCCGGTTCGGAGGCGAGAATATCGCTCTTGCAAGGAGCGATTTTTGCTGATATAATAGGCTTATGGATGATTTGAGACATGTACTCGCAGAGAATATAAGCGAGCTTAGAAAAAGTAATAATTTGACCCAAGCCGAATTTGCGGAGAGACTGAATTACTCCGACAAGGCGGTGTCCAAGTGGGAGCGTGGCGACTCGCTGCCCGACGTTATAGTACTCAAGACCATCGCCGATATGTACGGCGTCGGGCTTGACGATATGCTGCGGGAAAACGGCGTTCACCACGTCATTTCGCCCGAGGAGCAGCTTCGTGACGAACAGCTCACGCAGAAGATCCTCATAACCGCACTGTGGGTCACCATGGTGTGGATAGTCGCCGCCGTCGTGTTCCTGTACTCGCAGTACAGCCGAGGCACGATGTTTTGGATGGCGTTCGTGTGGGCGGTCCCCGTTTCATTTTTGGTAGCGCTTGTATTTGCACGTCGTTGGGGCGTCGCAGACTTCAAGCGCATAAGCTGCATCCTGTCGTCGGGCTTCGTGTGGTCGGCGCTCATATCCTTCTATTTTCAGTTCATGAGCTACAACATTTGGATGATATTCTTCATCGGAGTCCCCGTTCAGGTCGCACTGATACTCAGCTCGAAGATACACGACAGCCCTCGCAGTCTCCGCTCAAAGAGCGGAAAGTGACCCCCGACCGAGTGAGGAGGTTTTTATGAAGAAAGCGACTTTGCTTGTGACCCTCATGCTGCTGCTTGCGCTCCTTTGCGGCTGCAAAAGCGAGGATACCGTGCAGTACGGCTTCGATTGCGGGCGCTATGTTCTTGAGCAGAGCGACGGCGATACCGCAACGCCGTACATTCTCATAAACGAGGACGGGTTTTCGCTCGTCCTGAACATTGCGGTGTCCTATCAGCCTTCGGGGACGGTCGAGCGAGACGGCAATAAGGTCGTGCTGAAGGCAGACTTTGCCGGAGAGAAGTACGCATGGGCGTTCACGCTTATCGGAGACAACACGCTCCGCTTTTCCCTTTCCGACTCCGATTTCCCGATCAGCGGCGCCATGATAGAGGACGACTCCGTCTTTGTCCTCGCAGCCGACTGACAATTTTAAATATTGCAAAACGGGCTATGCTCATTGAGCATAGTCCGTTTAACGTTTCATCGTATTTACCCCTTGCGGTGGAGGGTGGCGAGTTGGTAGAAGGCGACGGCGCTCGCCGCTGCAACGTTTAGGGAATCAACGCCGTGCGACATCGGTATGCGCAGGGTGTAGTCGCACCTTTCCACCGTTTCCGGCGCAAGCCCGTCACCCTCGGTGCCGAGGACAAGCGCAAGCTTGTCCTCGGCTTCGGGTGCGGGATCGTATATCGGCAGCGAACGCTCCGTGAGCGCGAGCGCCGCCGTCTTAAATCCGAGGGCGTGGAGCTTATCCTGCCACGGGGTGAGGTCGTCAAGATACGTCCACGGCACCTGGAACACCGTTCCCATGCTCACCCGCACCGCTCTGCGGTACAGCGGGTCGCTCCCCTGCGAGGTGAGCAGCACGGCGTCTATCCCCAGTGCGGCGGCGGAGCGGAATATCGCCCCTATATTCGTCGGATTCATCACGTTTTCAAGCACGGCGATCCTCTGTGCCCTTTCGCATATCGCCTCCGGCTCCGGCAGTTCGGGGCGCAGCATTGCGCACAGCATCCCCCTCGTGAGGTGAAAGCCCGTGAGCTGCGTCAGCACCGAAAGCTCCGCCGTGTACACGGGAATGTCCGCCGGGCAGCGTGAGAGTATCGCATGTGCCTTGCCCTCGGCGTGCTTCGTCTCCATGAGAAACGACAGCGGCACGCACCCGGCGTCAAGCGCCCGCTCGATGACGAGCGGACTTTCGGCGATGAACATCGCATTTTTGGGGTCCTTGCGATTTAGGAGCTGATTTTCCGTGAGCCTTGCGTAAACGTCAAGCTCAGGTGCGGAAAAATCCTTGATTTCGTAAAAGCGTGCCATGCTACACCTCGTTTTTCTTTCTGCCGAAATACCGAAAATCAGGCACCCCACAGCTTGGAGATGCCTGATTTTTCAATGCGTTTTACTGAGCAAGCGCTCTTTCGAGCCAAACGGTGGCAACGTCCATCGCCGCCCAGAAGCCGTCCTTCTCGCTCTTTTTCACGATGCGGTCACGGGACTTTATGGACGGATCGGTGAGCTGAAGCTGAACCGAGACCTTGCTTGCAACGTCCATATCCTTGACCTTTTTGGTGTCGAGAATTTGGAGCATTATGATATATTTGTCCGCCATGCTGCCGTAGTACACGATGTTACCCGTGCGCTGAAGCGGGCGGCCCTTGTATTCAAGTACCTTTTCCTTTGCCAATGTCGGAACCTCCTCAATGATTTTATGCTGCGGGTGTCGGCGACGGAGTGACGGGCTCCGCCGGGTCGGTAGGATCGACCGGGTTATCGGGATCCTCCGGCTCGTCTTCCGTTCCCTCCCAGATCTTCGTAAGCTCCTCCTGCGTTCCGAACAGATTCGTCGGGCTGCCTCCGTAGGACATATTGAAGTCCTTATACGGAAGGTCTGCATGGATAAGCTCCATCACGTCGTGCCAAACCGTAACTGCGGGGTTGCCGTAGAAGTGCATGGTCTCCGGCGTATCGTAGCCCGTCCACACGGCGCAGGTGTAATACGGCGTATAGCCGCAGAACCAACGGTCCTTGTTTGCACTGGTGGTACCCGTCTTGCCCGCAACGGGCATATTGCTCAGACGTGATGACCTGCCGGTGCCGTTTGTAGCCGCATTGTTGAGCATATAGGTCATGACCCTTGCGGTGTTCGACGAGAATGCGGTCTGAACCTCCGGTTCATTGTCAAGTATGACCTCTGTGCCGTCGGCATTCGTGACCTTAAGATAGGTGCGAGCCTCGTTCATAACGCCGTCGTTTGCTAAAGCGGAGTACGCCTGCGCCATTTCCCTGACGGTAACGCCGTGATGCGGCTGACCGAGCGCCATAGCTGCATAGTCTGCGTCGGCGTCGATAAGGCTCGTGAAATTGAGCCTGTTGCGCAGGAAATCGAGGGACGCCGCCGGCGTCAGCTTATCCATGATCTGCGCCGAAACGGTGTTCTTTGATTGCTGAAGCGCCGTTGCAATGGTTATAACGCCGTCGTACTGATTCGGGGAGTTTTTGGGATACCAACCCTCCGGCGCTTTTGCAAGCGTGACCTTCGTTTCGTCGGCGTCAAGCACCCATGTGCTCGGCGTAATCAGCCCGTACTCCACGGCGGGACCGTAGACCGCCAAGGGCTTTATCGACGATCCGGGCGGACGCAGAGCATCCGTCGCACGGTTAAAGCCGAAGTTTATGTCCTTCTCCCCGGTGCCGCCGGAGAGCGCAACGATGTTGCCCGTGTACTGGTCGATGATGACAATTGCGCTCTGAAGCTGAGAATCCGTCGCCACGGTGGATTGCGGCAGCTTCGTCATATCGGTGTAGACGGAATCGACCTTGCTTTGAATATCAACGTCTATGCAGCAGTATATGTGGTAGCCGCCGTTGTATATCAGCGTCTTGGCGATCTTTTCGGAAACGCCCTTCTCCGCCGCAAGATCCTTGACCACGTCGTTCACGACGGTCTCGACATAGTAGCTGTAAACGTTGTCGGAGCTTTCGCCCTCGCCCGATGCACTGTGAACAAAGTTCAGCTCCTCGGCGACGGCTTCCTTATACTCCTTCTTGGAGATGTAGCCCTGGAGGTACATCTGCTGAAGAATGTCCTCCTGCCGTTCCTTGTTGTATTCGGGGTTCTGGAAGGGGTCATACTTCGTCGGCAGGTTGGTTATGCCGACGATCGCAGCGCTCTCCGCAAGCGTCAGCTCGGACACGTCCTTGCCGAAGTAGGTCTGCGCCGCAGTCTGAACGCCGTAGCAGCCCTGTCCGAAGTAGACGACGTTGAGGTACCATTCGAGAATATCCTCCTTGCTGTAGTCCTTTTCAAACTCAAGCGCCTGGAAGATCTCCAAAAGCTTACGCTGTACGGTGATATCGTCCTGATGTGTGACGTTTTTTATAAGCTGCTGTGTGATCGTCGAGCCGCCGAAGGTGCTTCTCGACCCGGTAAACATATTTACGAACGCACCGGCGGTCCTTATCCAGTCAACACCGTGGTGCTCGTAAAAGCGCTTGTCCTCGATAGCTACAAGGGCCTTTTCCATGTAATCCGGAATGTCGCTTCGATCGACCCAAATACGCTCCTCCTCACCGGAAAGCATCGCAAGCTCTTTCCATTCGCCGGTGCTCTTGTCCTGATACCAGACGATGCTCGACTGCTTGAGCGCTATGTCGTTAAGGTCGAGCGGAGTGCTGGGAATTATGCTTGTTTTGATGTAGTCCGCAAAGATGCACAGGAAGATGATCGAGGTCAGTATGCCGATAAGTATCAGCGTACCGAGGATGCGCATAATGAGCCGGAAAGTGCCTATGCCCTCTCCGCCCGATGCAGCTTTATCCTTTGCCATCGAGATTCATACACCTCCTTCAAGGGATGTTTATAAAATGTGTAAGAAGCTAATTACAGTCGGATATATGATTATATCACATTATGTCAAGTAGTAGTGTATTAATTGTTAATTTTGTTGGAAATAATATCGTAAAAAGTAAGGAGATGATACTATGCGGCTCAAATTAAGAGTCTGGCTGCTGTCACTGCTTGCCGTGGGCGCAGCCGTTTGCGGAGGCGTCGCAATAAAAGCCTCCGGTGTTGCCGGGGGCGATGTTGCCGAGACCCCGCCCGTCCGCGCACAAAAGGAGTCCGCTCCGTACTGGCTTTACGACAGCGGCGGCTACATTGCGATATACGGCGAGAAAAAGGAGCGTTTGGAAATTACCGACATAGAAACCGACACTCTGAACGATTATGACAGGGAATTGCTTCAAAACGGCATACCCGCACAGAGCAAAGCGGAGCTTTTGTCTCTTCTTGAGGATTTCAGTTCATAATAACCTCTTGAATTTTATCACGGTATGGGGTAAAATAATATCAAATCATAACAGGAGGATAAAAATGAGCAAGGAATTCGGAAATGATTTTATCACTATTGTAGATGACGACGGCGCCGAGTTCGAGCTTGAGCTGCTCGACACCATGGATTACAACGGAGGCTCCTTCGCCGCTTTCCTTCCCACCGACATCCCGGAGGACGATCCCGAATACGGCATCATCATTCTGCGCATCGTTCCCGACGAGGACGGGATGGACGTTTTCGAGTCCATCGACGACGATGACGAGCTTCAGGATGTTTACGAGCATTTTTCCGTTCTGCTCTTTGATGACGACGAAGACGAGGAATAAGTTTCGTCATTCGGCATAAATTTATAACGGTTCTGCTTTGTGCGTGATCGTCCCTTGCGGACCTTCGGCTCAATTAAACCCACATCTCTTATAAGGGATGCCGATTTGAATCTGCGGATTGCAGGCCTCCCGGCACAGACCGGACGTTGGAAGCAGCGAAACAG
>CAVDMS010000067.1:0-9103 GCA_963610045.1 Bacteroidaceae bacterium | reverse complement strand
GAATAATGTATAGGTAACTAAGCACATAAAAAAGAAGAACGGAAGATCGGTAAAGTCAAAAATTTTAAGCAGGTCAAAAAGTCCGAATCCTAATCCGAAAACGCTAAACCAAGGCAAAAAAAGCAGTGCGATAAGCCCTACCGCCGCTGCGACCAAAGGCACCCATGTTGGTATTTTAGTTGCTGTGCTTGTTGTGTTTTGTTCGTTCATTTTTCTCTCCTCACATATTTCTGTGTATTTGCGGCATAATTGCATTGTGTAATACAATTATATATCGCATTGTATGTGAATTGTAGCATATAAAGAGAGTATTTGTCAATCTATAATTGTATTCATAATGTGAAAGGTGGATTGACCATGAACGAACCTTTGAAGCTCAAAAAGCGAGGAGACGACGGCAGCAAGGTGATCTCCGTGCGCATAAAGGAGGACACGCTTGCGGCGCTCGACCGCTTGGCTGCCGAGACGAACTACTCCCGAAACGAGCTTATAAACATAATTCTGAAGCACGGCATCGAAAATGTCGAAATAGTGTAAAACAGACGGTTCATTGAACCGTCTGTTTTACATATAGGTTTACATAACTAATTAAGCGTATCGGCGTTTATCTCGAAAAGCCGTTTCACCGCAAGGCTTAGTCTTGCATTTTCAGGTTTACATAAGTCTGGGTCGCTTGCCGTCAGCTCATTTGCCGCAGTCTGCGCCGTCTGAAGGACGTTCATGTCGGCGCAAAGGTCCGCAATGTGCATCTCCGGCAAACCGTGCTGCCTTGAGCCGAAGAAATCACCGGGACCTCTAAGCTTCAGATCCTCCTCCGACACCTTAAAGCCGTCGCTCGTTTTCGTCATTACTCTGAGCCTTGACACCGACGCTTCGTTGTCGCTGTCCGACACAAGCACACAGTAGCTTTTGTGCTTACCTCTGCCGACTCTGCCCCGAAGCTGATGGAGCTGACTTAGTCCGAACCTCTCGGCATTTTCGATTATCATAAGTGCCGCATTCGGAACGTCAACGCCGACCTCGATGACCGTCGTCGACACGAGTATGTCCGTCCTTCCGGCGACGAAATCCTCCATGAGTGCGTTTTTATCCTTTGCCTTCATGCGGCCGTGGATGCAAGCTACCTTCATGTCCGGGAAGTACCTTTGCAGCTCCCGTGCGTGTTCCTCCGCAGAGCGCAGCTTCTCCTGCTGCTCGGCGTCGCTCTCCTCAATCATCGGACACACGACGAACACCTGTCTGCCCTCGCCCACGAGCTTGCGGATAAAGGCGTTGAGCCGCAGTCTGAGCGACTCCGTCACAAGCACCGTTTCGACCGCCTGTCTGCCGGGCGGCAGCTCGTCGATGACCGAAACGTCAAGATCGCCGTATATGATGAGCGCAAGCGTCCTCGGTATCGGGGTCGCAGACATGACCAACACGTGCGGTCTTGCTCCCTTCTCGATGAGCGACGCACGCTGATTTACGCCGAAGCGGTGCTGCTCGTCCGTTATCACAAGACCGAGGTTTTCGTACTCCACGTCCTTTGAAAACAGAGCGTGCGTACCCACGGCAAGGACCGGTCCGCCCGCTTTCAGCTCCGCCTTTGCCTCACGCTTTTCCTTGGCGGTCATTGCGCCCGTGAGCTTCACTATGCGTATGCCGAAGCCGTCAAGAAGTCCGGTTAGGGTCTGATAATGCTGCTGCGCAAGTATCTCCGTCGGCGCCATGAACGCCGAGCCGAGCCCGTTTTTCGCAGCCGCCCATATGAGCGCCGCCGCAACGAGCGTTTTGCCGCTGCCGACGTCACCCTGCACGAGCCTGTTCATAACGCCGCCCGACGCCATGTCGCACAGTGCGTCGTTTATCGCACGGCGCTGTGCGCCCGTAGGCTCAAAGGGCAAAGTTCCGAAAAACTCCTCCGGGTCGGGAGGGATGATCTTCTTGCCTTCGGCTTTTTTGCTGCCGTTTTTGAGCTTCTTCATTGCGCAGGCAAGCACGAACAGCTCCTCAAAAACGAGCCTTCGTCTTGCAAGCTCCAAAGCCTCAAAATCCGACGGAAAGTGAATGTTCTCATATGCAAAGCCGCTCTGCGCAAGCCGGTACTCCTCACGCACCTTCTCAGGCAAAGCATCCGGCAGCTCGTCGGCGCAGGCGTCGAGCGCCTGACGCACCGCCGACGACACGAGCTTTTGATTAAGCCCCGACGTCAAGGGGTACACTGGTACGATGCCGCCTATGCTGCCGACGCTCCCCTCCGCCTCGTACACGGGGTTCGTCATCGTGCGCATACCGCCCACGACGACTATCCTTCCGTATATCCGGCAGAGGTCGCCCTTGTGGATGCGCTGTCGGATGTAGGGTTGGTTAAAATATGTTATGTCAACCGCAGCGCTGTCGTCCACCACACGGAACTTTACAAGCTCCAGCCCACGTCTGACCCTTGAGAGCCTCGGCTCGGTCGCAACGAGCGCTTTGATGCAGACGCTCTCACCGTCAAGCGCCGCAGCGATGGGGGTAAAACGGCTGCGATCCTCGTATTTCCTCGGAAAAAGCGACAAAAGATCACGGAGAGTGTACACGCCGAGGCGATTAAACGCCTCGGCTTTCTTCTCTCCGATGCCCTTTAAGTATCTGATCTCGGTGTCGGAATACCCCATTTTTACCTCTGACCTCAAGTCAATTTAAACCTTAACAATGCATTCCTGTCGGCGTCTTCGGCGTAGTCTATGCCGACTCGCTTGTCAGGTGTTATGTTAACATCAATGCCGTCATCCTCAAGCCAAAGCTCGGAGCAGGACAGCATATCCTCGCCGTTGAGACTGCGGGTGATCTGAAGCGCCTTTGTCAGTCTGCCCGGTCCGGGGTAGCCCTCGCAGCAGCGGATAAGCACCGCCTGTGCGTCCCCCTCGCTGCCGGAAACTATGTTCATCATATTGTGCATCCCGTAGCACAGGTACACATAGATCGTGCCGCCGTCCCGCCACAGGACCTCGGTGCGCTGCGTTTTGCCCTTGTGCGCATGGCAGGCGGTGTCGTCAACGCCAGTGTACGCCTCGGTCTCCGTTATCCGCAGGCGAAGCTCCGTGCCGTCGGGCAGTCTGCGCACGAGTATCTTTCCGACAAGCGCTCTCGCAAGGCTCACCGAATCTTGCCTGTAAAACTCTCTGTCTATCATCCGACAATGCTCAGCGTGTAGTCGTCTGTGTTTGTGAGCGCAAACGCCTCCATAAGCCCGCTCGTGCAAAGCACACGGTTGTCCTTCGTCACCATTATCATCTCAAAACCGCCGTACTGCTGCCAGTATTTGAGCGCCGCATTCTCGCCAAGCACGAACATTGCTGTAGAAAGTGCGTCCGCCATCGTGCCGTCGGTGCAGACTATCGTCACCGAGCTGAGCGTGTTCTCCGTGGGCTTGCCGGTACTCGGATCAATGAGGTGATGGTACACGGTGCCGTCGGGCGCCTTGAAGTAGCGCTGATAGTCGCCGCTCGTGACCACCGCCGTCTCACCGACGCTGAGGGTGCCGAGGTAGGAGCCTGTGTCGGCGGGATCCTCGACCGCAATAATCCAGTTGCTGCCGTCGGGCTTGAGTCCCAACGTCTGCACGTTGCCGCCGAGGGAAACGATACCGCTTTCCACGCCCGCATCACGCATTGCGCCGATCGCATAGTTTGCGGCACAGCCCTTTGCCACGGCGCCGAAGCTGATCTGCGTCCCGTCCGGCAGGCGGACGGAGTAGTTCTCCTCGCCGGGGAAGCTCATAAGCTCCATCTTGCCGAAGCCGAGCTTCTGCCGCAGCTCCGTCAGCTCGTCGCTCGACGGCACACGCCCGGTCTCCTCCTTAAACTCGCCCCATGCGAGATATATCGGATAGACCGAAAGGTCGAGAGCGCCGCCGCTGCGCTCATACACGGTGTACGCCGTGCTGAGCATTTCGGCGATCTGCGGAGTGACGACGACATTGCCGCCTCCGGCGTTGTTGATGAGCCATGTGTAGCTGTCCTCGGAATCGGGGTCGAGCATGGAGTCCATCGCCTTGATGACGCCTGCGGCAGCGTCAACGCCCGCCTCGGCGTTTGAGCCGTAGGCGGTCACAGTCATCACCGTATCCATCGCAAAGACCTGCTTGCTCAGCGGCTCCTCCTCCGAGCAGGCGGAGAGCGACAGCATGACCGCAAGCGAAAGTGCAAGCGCCGTAAGTTTTATAAAAAGCTTATTTCTCATCGTTTTATCCCTTCGGGCAAAATCTTTGTCTTTCAGTATAACATACATTTATTAAAATGAAAACAAAAATAGTTTAACTACATATTACCGTCTGTTGTCGGAAAATAATCGGAGTGTCCGCAAAAAATCGCCCGAATTCATGGAAAGTTAACAGCATATTGCTCCCATGCCCTCTGAGCTTGATTGACATAATTCGACTCTTGTGTTACAATTTGATTACGATTTGATAAATTTCATCTGACAGGAGTACGCATATATGAAAAAAAGACTGATAAGCTTATGCCTTGCGGTGCTGTGCTGCGTTTCGCTGCTGGCGATTCCCGCAATGGCTCAGTCGGAGGGCGGCGCCGTGACCACGACTGCGCTCAACCTCAGGTCGCAGGCAAACACCTCCTCCGACATTATAGTTACCATGCCCAAGGGCGCACAGCTCATCGTTATCTCAAGCGCAAACGGTTGGAGCAAGGTAAACTACAACGGCACCGTGGCATACGCCTGCTCCGACTATTTGAGCAGCCGCAGCAGCGTCAGCGGCAGCTTCGGCACCGCTGCCGTCACGGGTAACGACGTCCGCATGAGAAGCGGTCCAAGTACGAGCTACTCCGTCATCTGCGACTTTGACAAGGGTACTCAGGTGAGCGTGACGGGTGCTTCCGGCGGTTGGTACGCCATCTCCGTAAACGGCAAATCCGGCTACATGAGTTCGGATTATCTGAGCTTTGCTCAGGCATCTCAGCCCACTCCATCCCCCGCACCGACAACTCCCGTGACCCCTGCCGCCGACGGCTATGCGGCGCAGGTCATCGGCACGAGCGTGCGTCTCAGACAGGGCCCCGGCACGAGCTACGGCATTGTCACCTACTGCTCCAAGGGTGCGGCGGTCACGGTGTATTCCTCTGAAAACGGTTGGTACAAGCTCAGCTATAACGGCAATGTCGGCTATATGTCCGGCGATTACGTACGCATAAGCCCTACGGAAAGCTATTCCCCCGCAAAGAGCGCTTCCATGAATGCAAACGGCGTGAACCTCAGAATGGGTCCCTCCACCGATCTGTTCTCCTCCGTTAAGAAGATCGGCAAAGCCGACAAGCTCAGTGTCACAGGCGTGTACGGCGACTGGTATCAGGTCAGCGTAAACGGCAGCTACGGCTATGTGTATTCCGAGTTTGTGACCCTCGGCTCTGCATCCGACAGCACCCCGGCGGTCGATAAGATTGACGGCAAGATCGGCACCGTCACCGGAAACAGCGTCAGGATGCGCAGCGGTCCGGGAACGAGCTACTCCATCGTCGGCTACTACAATAAGGGCGTACAGCTCACCGTCACCGGCAAAAGCGGCGACTGGTATCAGGTCAGTTCCGGCAGTGTCACGGGTTACATGAGCGCAAGCTACATAAGCCTCAGCGCAACAAGCTCCCAGGGCGAGCAGATAGCCAAGACCGCACTTCAATACCTCGGCGTTCCCTATGTTTACGGCGGCACTTCTCCCAGAGGCTTTGACTGCTCCGGCCTGTGCTACTACGTCTATCAGCAGTATGGCTACTCGCTGTACAGAACCGCAACAAGTATGTGGAACAACAACGGCGTCTCGGTCGCAAAGTCCGATCTGCAGCCCGGCGACCTCGTGTTCTTCAAGGACAGCACCAGTCCCATCGGTCACGTCGGAATGTACATCGGCGACGGCAAGTTCGTCCATGCTGCCTCCGGCAAGGGCAAGGTCATCATAACCGAGCTTGAGGATTCCGGCTACTACACCCGCAACTACGTCGGCGCAAAGAGAATAATCGGAAGCTGAAAAGCTTTGCATATTATAAAAGCCTGTCGCAGAGACAGGCTTTTATAACTTTTTATCGTGAATATTTTATTAACTTTTATTTATTTTACTTGACTTTTTAAATTTATTATCGTAGTATTCCGACCATAGGTCGGCGACGGCACGACGGTCTATGATCCCCCTCATATACATTTTTCCATCCCCATTTTCAAATTATTGCGATAATACAAAGCGGTCTGCATTTGCAGACCGCTTTGTATTATTCAAGTCTTTTCCCGATAATGAGGTATGCAAGCGCCAGCACAGCCAGAAGCGCAATATCCACGGCAATGTGAATATTCATAAGCATAATGTCGGAGCAGAAGAGTATCCCCGCAATGCCGATCGCCGCCGCAAGGACGAATCCCGCTATGAGCGCCGCAGGCTTCGGCGTGAAAACGTTTTTGGTTATGTAAACCGCTATCAGCACCGCCGCAGCAACTATCACCGCTGCCGTGATAAGGTCGGAAAGTCTCAGGGGCAGAAGATACCAAGGCTCTTTTTTGATAAGCTGAATGATGGGAGAGAACACGGTCCAAATCGCAAGCAGCACGATGATGCCCGCCAAAACCTCCTGAACTGCGGTCATTACACGCTGCGCCCGGCTGAGCTTCGGCACCTCGCACATTACGGCGTCGCAGAAAGCTTTGTAATCGTCACCGATGATCTCCGCTGCGCTCATGCCACGACTTTCGCCCTCGAAGAGCATTTCGTCGATGTCCCGACGCACCCGCTCCTGATCGTATTCGCTGATGCCCGCACTTCTTATGTAAACCACAATGTCGGTCAGCGCATCGTTTGTCTCATTGCTGAGCTTCTTCTCAAGCTCGTTATTCTCGTTTCTGAGTATTCTTGCACGTTTATTCATTTTCGTCCCTCTTTAAGAGCTTATTTACCGCTGTCTCAAGCTCAAGATAGCTTGAGCGAAACTCCTTGAGCGCAGCACCTCCCGCCTCGCTCAGGGAATAATACTTGCGCTTCGGTCCCAAGTCCGACGGGCGGTACTCGGTCAGCACAAGCCCGTTTCGCTCAAGACGGAGCAGCAGCGGATATATCGTCCCCTCGGCGATCCTGCCGAAGCCGTAGCCGGAGAGCGTTTCTGCGATCTCGTAGCCGTAGGTCTCCTGCCTCGAAATGATCTCCAGAATGCAGCCCTCAAGCACTCCCTTTAGCATTTGTGACGGTATCATGGCACACCTCTACTTTGCTTTGCATGGTAGCTGAGTGTATTGTAATGCAAAGTAGTGCCTTTGTCAAGGACTTTTTACAGCTCGACGCTTTTGTTTGCAATGCCGTCCCTGAACGCCGCATCATGCTCCGCAAAAATCATCGTCGGCGAAAAGCGGCGGATAAGCTCCTCGATCTGCAGCCGTGAGAAAACGTCTATGAAGTTCAGCGGCTCGTCCCAAACATAGAGGTGTGCTTCGGAGCAGAGGCTTTTGGCAAGCAGCAGCTTTTTGCGCTGACCCTCGGACAGCTCCTCGATGCGCTTTTCAAAATGCACCCGCTCAAAGCCCATCTTCCGCAGTATCGCCTTAAACAGGCTCTCGTCAATGCCTCCCTCCTCCGCAAAGCTTCTAAGGTCACCGCACAGGCGGGAGCTGTCCTGCCTCACATACGACACTTTAAGCCCGGAGCCGAGAGTGAGCGTCCCGCTGTGCGGAACGTCCTCGCCCGCAAGGAGCTTTAGTATGCTGCTCTTGCCGCTACCGTTTTTTCCGACGAGGGCTATTCTGTCGCCCCTTTTGATCTCAAAGCTCTGCGGCTCACAGACTGCTTTCCCGTCGTAGCAAATAACAAGGTCTTTCAGCTCCGCAAGCCTTTCGGAGCGGTAGACGAGCGGTCGCAGCTTCAGCTCCTCGGCGGTTTCGGTGTCTTTGAGAAGCTCGGACTTCTGCTCGGCGGCGTTTTGCCGCCGTGCCTCGATCGTCTTTGAGCGCTTCATCATTCTTGCGGATTTTGCGCTCAAATACCCCCTGTCCACTACCGCATGCTTTGAGGTGTCGCCTCCGTATTTTGACGACTCTGCACGCTCCGACCACGCCTCCGCACGCTTTGCGGCGGCGCCGAGCCTGCGTATCTCCTTTTTGAGTTGTTCGTTCTGCGCCTCCTCGCTGCTCTGCCGACGCTCGTAGTTTAAAAGCCACGACGAGAAATTGCCGCTTTGCACCTCGATGCCGCTGCGGTTTATCGACATGACGTGATCGACGCAGCCGTCTATGAATCTGCGGTCATGCGACACCAAAATGAAGCCGCTTTTCTTCCGCAGGTATGCCGACACCAGCTTCCTTGCCTCGGCGTCGAGGTGATTCGTCGGCTCGTCGATGAGCAGAAAGCGCCCCTCGTTCAAAAACAGCGCCGCAAGCAGCGCCTTGGTCCGCTCGCCGTTTGAGAGCGTGTCTAAGGGGCGCTCAAGCACATCGGGGTCAAGGTCGAGATACGAAAGCTCCCTTTCGATCTGCCACTCCTCGGCGTCAGGACAGACGCTGTGCAGCACGCTCTCGGTCCTCTCCCTTCCGTCAGGCACGGCGTAGGGAAAATAGTCAAAGCCCACGGAGGAAATGATTTTGCCGGAGTATTCAAGCTCCCCGCAGAGGATGCGCAGAAGCGTCGTTTTGCCTCTGCCGTTTCGCCCGACAAGCCCCAACTTCCAGTCGCTGTCGAGGGTGAGATCTAAGTTTTCAAATATGTTATCGTAGCTTCCCGGATAGGCAAAGCTCAGGTTTTCGATTTTAATTACGGACATGATTCGTCCTCCTTTCAGACGCAAAAAGAGCCGCAGAAAGCAAGCTTCTGCGGCTCTAAACAGCACAAATGCTCCGCCACACGGGCGGTACAGTTAAATAGAGTTTGGGACAGATAACTTCCTGCAAATGGGCGCAGTGACCCCCTAAGGGCTGCACTGCCGATTCATTTATTTGCAAGAAGAAATAATCATCCTTCCACCCCTTTCGTTTTCCTAAGCTGACGGGAGTCGAACCCCTGCCGCCTGTCGGCGTACCATTTCGGTTATTTCCGACTTTTTTGCTTTGATGGGCGTCAGCCCATCTTCATCAAAGAAAGCCGAAAATCCCTCGAAAAGCA
>CAVDMS010000066.1:0-9246 GCA_963610045.1 Bacteroidaceae bacterium | reverse complement strand
TTTCGGAGGAAAAGATATGGTAAGGAAGTACAAGACGATGGACGGCAACGAGGCAGCCGCACATGTAAGCTATGCGTTTACTGAGGTAGCGGCGATCTACCCGATCACGCCGTCCAGCCCCATGGCGGACTTTGTGGATCAGTGGTCCGCAAAGGGACAGAAGAACATCTTCGGAAGCCGTGTAAAGGTTCAGGAGATGCAGGCAGAATCGGGCGCAGCGGGCGCGGTACACGGCTCGCTGAACGCAGGCGCACTTACGACGACGTACACGGCGTCGCAGGGACTGCTGCTCATGATCCCGAATATGTACAAGATGGCGGGCGAGCTTTTGCCTGCGGTGTTCCACGTTACCGCAAGAGCGATAGCGTCGCACACGCTCAGCATCTTCGGCGACCACAGCGACATTATGGCATGCCGCCAGACCGGCTTTGCAATGCTGGGCGAGGGCAACGTGCAGGAGGTCATGGACCTTGCACCCGTTGCGCACCTTGCGGCAATAAAGGGCAGAGTGCCGTTCGTTAACTTCTTCGACGGCTTCCGTACCTCGCACGAGATACAGAAGATAGCCGTTTGGGATTACGAGGACCTCAAGGAAATGTGCGACATGGATGCGGTCAAGGCGTTCAGAGACAGAGCGCTCAACCCCGAGCATCCGAGCATGAGAGGCTCTCACGAGAACGGAGATATCTTCTTCCAGAACAGAGAAGCGTCGAACGTGTACTACGAAGCGATCCCTGAGATCGTTGAGGAGTACATGGGCAAGATAAACGCAAAGCTCGGAACGGACTACAAGCTGTTTAACTACTACGGCGCACCCGATGCGGAGAGAGTCATCATAGCGATGGGTTCCATCTGCGACGTGGCCGAGGAGGTCATAGACCACCTCACGGCAAAGGGCGAGAAGGTCGGACTCGTGAAGGTCAGACTTTACAGACCGTTCAGAGCGGACAAGCTGCTTGAAGCGATCCCTGAGACCTGCAAGAAGATAGCGGTCCTTGACCGCACGAAGGAGCCGGGCGCACAGGGCGAGCCTCTGTACCTCGACGTTGTGACGGCAGTCGCAAATGCGGGCAAGAGCATCAAGGTTTGCGGCGGACGCTACGGACTGGGCTCCAAGGATACTCCTCCCGCAAGCGTGTTTGCGGTATACAAGGAACTCCTCAAGGACGAACCCAAGCGCCAGTTCACCATCGGTATCGTGGACGACGTGACGGGACTGTCGCTGCCTGAGGAGGCGGTACCGTCCACTGCGGCGGAAGGCACCGTGGAGTGCAAGTTCTGGGGACTCGGCGGCGACGGCACCGTCGGCGCAAACAAGAACTCGATCAAGATCATCGGCGACCACACGGACAAGAACGTGCAGGCGTACTTCCAGTACGACTCGAAGAAGACTGGCGGCGTCACCATCTCGCACCTGCGCTTCGGCGATAAGCAGATAAAGAGTCCGTACTATATAAATAAAGCGGACTTCGTAGCGTGCCACGTTCCGGCATACATCACGAAGGGCTTCCCCATCGTGCGTGACGTAAAGCCCGGCGGCGTGTTCCTCATAAACAGCCAGTGGAGCTTTGAGGAGCTTGAGCATCATCTCGACGCTGCGTCCAAGCGCTACATAGCAAACAACAACATTCAGCTTTACATGATAAATGCGATCGACCTTGCGCAGAAGATCGGTATGGGCAAGAGGACGAACACGATCCTCCAGTCTGCGTTCTTCACGTTGGCGAAGGTCATCCCGCAGGAGGACGCCATCCGGTACATGAAGGAGAAGGCGACGGCGTCGTACCTGAAGAAGGGACAGGACGTCGTTGACATGAACCATGCAGCGATAGACGCAGGCGCAACGGCGTTTGAGAAGGTGGAGGTCCCCGCATCGTGGGCGACCGCCGAGGACGCGAAGTCCGAGAAGCACTACGAGGGCAGGGAAAAGACCGTGGAGATGGTCAAGACGATACTCGACCCCGTGGGCAGGATGGACGGCGACTCGCTGCCGGTATCCGCATTCGTGAACCACGCCGACGGTACCTTTGAGCTTGGTGCATCCGCATACGAGAAGAGAGGCGTCTCCGCTTTTGTGCCCGAATGGAACTCCGCAACCTGCGTACAGTGCAACCAGTGCGCTTACGTTTGCCCCCACGCCACCATTCGTCCCTTCGCACTGACCGAGGACGAGGCGGCAGCCGCTCCCGCAGGCGCCGACATCGTTGACGTCAAGGCAGGCAAGGGCAAGGGCGTTTACAAGTACACCATGGCGATCTCTCCCATGGACTGCATGGGCTGCGGCGTCTGTGTCGGCGTTTGCCCCACCAAGAGCCTCAAGATGGTCGGACTGGAATCCCAGGCGGATAAGCAGCCCGTATTCGATTACATGGTATCCAAGGTCGCAGAGAAGAAGGAGCTTCAGGACAGCACCGTCAAGGGCAGCCAGTTTAAGCAGCCCTACCTTGAGTTCTCCGGCTCCTGCGCAGGCTGTGCCGAGACCAGCTACGCCCGTCTCGTAACTCAGCTCTTCGGCGATCACATGATGATCTCCAATGCGACCGGCTGCTCCTCCATTTGGGGCGGACCCGCTGCGACCTCTCCCTACACCGTCAACAAGGAAGGCAAAGGCCCCGCATGGGCAAACAGCCTGTTCGAGGATAACGCAGAACACGGTCTCGGCATGTACCTCGGTCAGAAGAAGATAAGAGACGACCTCAAGGCAAAGACCGAAGAGCTGGTCGCTCTCCCCGGCTGCTGCGCAGAGCTTAAGGCAGCGGCACAGGCATGGCTCGACACCTACGACGATACCGAGGCAAACCAGGCCGCAGCAAAGGCTTACATCGCAGAGCTCAAGGACGGCATCGTCTCCGCAGACGACTGCATCGCATTCCTCGGCTCCGACAAGGCGAAGGAATACTTCGGCGACAAGGCTGTCGAGATGAAGGCTCACATGGAAGAGGTCAAGGCAAACGGCGGCGTCAACTGTGACTGCCCCGCCTGCACTCTCGCTTCCGAGATCCTTGCCGGCAGCGATTACTTAAACCGCAAGAGCTGCTGGATATTCGGCGGCGACGGTTGGGCGTTCGACATCGGCTTCGGCGGCGTTGACCACGTTCTTGCAAGCGGTGAGGACGTCAACATCTTCGTGTTCAACACCGAGGTGTACTCCAACACCGGCGGTCAGGCATCGAAGGCGTCGAACATCGGTCAGGTCGCACAGTTCGCCGCAGCGGGCAAGGAAATTAAGTCCAAGTCCCTGGCGGAGATCGCAATGACCTACGGCTATGTCTACGTCGCACAGATCGCAATGGGCGCAAACTCCATCCAGACCCTCAAGGCCATAAGAGAGGCCGAGGCGTACAAGGGACCGTCCATCATCATTGCCTACGCACCCTGTGAGATGCACTCTATCAAGGGCGGCATGACCAACTGCCAGTCCGAGATGAAGAAGGCGGTCGAGTGCGGCTACTGGAACCTGTTCCGCTACAATCCCGCAGCCGAGGATGGCAGATTCACGCTTGACAGCAAGGCTCCCGCCGGCGGCTACAAGGACTTCCTCATGAACGAGGCACGTTACAGCAGACTCACCCGTGAGTTCCCCGACCGTGCGGAGACCCTGTTCGAGGCGTCCGAGGAGAACGCAAAGGCAAGATATGATCACCTGCAGCGTCTCATCGAGATGTACAAATAATTAAATAAACAAAGAAAAAGCAGAGCAAAGCTCTGCTTTTTCTTTATTTATACTCACTTTTCGTAGCCGTTGGGATTTAAGGTCTGCCAGTGCCAACTGTCACGGCACATATCCTCAAGACTGTGCGTCGCCCGCCAACCCAGAAGCCTTGCGCTCTTGTCGGGGGAGCAGTAGCACACCGGAAGATCGCCCGCGCGGCGTCCGACGATGCGGTACGGCACACGGACGCCGTTCGCCTTTTCAAAGGTGCTGACCATCTGAAGCACACTGTAGCCCACGCCGGTGCCGAGGTTAAACACGCTCTCGCCCCGATGCTTCATCATATAGTCGATGGCGGCAACGTGGCCTCTCGCAAGATCGACGACATGGATATAGTCACGCACACCGGTGCCGTCGGGCGTATCGTAATCGTCGCCGAAAACACGGAGGTATTCAAACTTGCCGATGGCGGTCTGAGAAATGTAGGGCATCAGGTTATTGGGAATGCCCTTGGGGTCCTCGCCGATAAGCCCGCTTTCGTGAGCGCCGATGGGGTTAAAGTAGCGCAGCAGCACCGCCGCCCATTCGGGGTCTGCGTTGCAATAGTCTCTGAGGATCTGCTCGCACACATACTTCGTCCAACCGTAGGGGTTTGTGCAGCTTCCCGTGCGTGAGGTCTCGAAAAGCGGCATCTCGTTGTCGCCGGAGTACACGGTGGCGGACGATGAGAAAATGATGTTCTTTACACCGTGGTCACGCATGGCACGGCACAGCGTTATCGTGGAGCCGAGGTTGTTGTCGTAATACTCAAGAGGCATCTCGACGGATTCGCCGACGGCTTTAAGCCCCGCGAAATGGATGACGCAGTCAATGTTGTGCGTTTCGAAAATGCGGTCGAGCGTTTCGCGGTCGCGCACGTCCGCCTCATAAAAGGTCACGCTCTTGCCGCTTATGCGCTCTATGCGCTTTCCCGCCTCCGCATTGGAGTTTACGAGGTTGTCGATAATGACGACGTCCATCCCCTGATTCAAAAGCTCGACGCAGGTGTGACTGCCGATATAGCCCATGCCGCCCGTTACAAGTACTGTCATAAATGTGGCCTCCGATACGGTAAAATTCACGGCAATTATTCTACACCATTTCCCCTAAAGCTGCAACACATAATTGACATTGCCGGGATAAAACAATATAATTAGCATTTGAAATATGAGCTAAAGCTGACGGGAGTCGAAAATGAACAGGGAACAGTTTATGCGAAAATTCGATAAAGAGGTCGCAGAGCTTGACGGCAGACGTCCTAAGCTTCTCCTGCACAGCTGCTGCGGGCCCTGCTCCGGCTCGGTTATAGAGCTGCTCAGCAAATTCTTCGACGTGACGGTGCTTTGGTATAACCCGAACCTCTGGCCGGAGGAGGAGTTTTACAAGCGGCTTGAGACGCAGAAAAAGCTCATTTCCTGCCTTGATAAGGACGGGTCCCACGCAGAGCTTTGCTGCCTTGACTGGGACTGCGGCGAGTATTTCGAGCGCATTAAGGGCCTTGAAAACGAGCCGGAGGAGGGCAAGCGCTGCATAGAGTGCTTTAAGCTCAGACTCGAAAAGACCGCAAGCTTTGCCGCCGAACACGGCTTTGAATATTTCTGCACCACGCTCACGGTGTCCTCACGGAAGGACGCCGTGGTGATAAACGCCATCGGCAGGGAATGTGCAGGGCGCTTCGGCGTTAAGTGGCTGCCCTCGGAATTTCGCAAGCGAGAGGGGAACCACCGTTCAATGATACTTGCGGAAAAGTACGGACTGTACAGGCAGACCTACTGCGGCTGTATGTTCTCACTAAACGGAGGCGGAGAATGAAAGGTTTAAGTCACAAGTTGGCGTTTGCCGCCGTCGTGGGTGCGCTCTATGCGATACTCACAATGGTGCTTGCGCCGATAAGCTACGGACCGCTGCAATTCCGCATTTCCGAGGCGCTGTGCGTTCTGAGCTACTTTACGCCCGCCGCCGCATGGGGACTGTTTATCGGCTGCGCCATCGCAAACACCCTCTCCGCCGCCGGACTGCCGGACGTTATCTTCGGCTCCCTTGCGACGCTCATCGCCTGCCTCGGAATGTCAGCCGTCGGAAAATACATGAAGGACGGCTTAAAAAGCCGCCTGCTTGCCTGCTTTCTGCCCGTCATCGTGAATGCGGTCATCGTGGGCGCAATGCTCACCTATGCGTATATCGGGCTTTCCCCCTTGGAGCATCCCGGCGCCTTTGCCGTGTGTGCGGGCGAGGTGGCGCTCGGAGAGCTGCCCGTTATGTATCTGTTCGGGCTGCCGCTTATGAGCTGGCTGCCGAAATACCTGCCCCTTGATAAACCGAAAAACAACAATGAACAATAGATTGGAGCTTTGAAAATGAGAGATTACGCCAAGGAATTTGCGGACCGTGTAAGCTATATCAGAGAGCTTGTGGAGAAAAGCGGCGTTTCCGGCATCGTGTACGGCAACTCCGGCGGCAAGGACTGCTCGCTCGTCGGTATCCTGTGCAAGTTCGCCTGCGAAAACACCGTCGGAATAATGATGCCCTGCGCATCGAAGCGCAACTTCGAGCAGGACATGAAGGACGCAAAGGAGGTCTCCGAGCATTTCGGCATCCAGAGCCGTGTCATCGACCTCACCGACGTGCGCCAGTGCGAGATGGACAGGCTCTCCGCCATCACGACGCTGACCCCCGCAGCGGTCAACAACATTGCGCCGAGACTCAGAATGACGACGCTGTACGCCGTCGCCGCAAGCGAGAACCGACTTGTCGCCGGAACGGGCAACCGCAGCGAGGCGTATATGGGCTACTTCACGAAGTGGGGCGACGGCGCCTGCGACTTTAACCCCATATCCGACCTCACCGCCACCGAGGTCATAGAGTTTCTCAAGTGGCTCACGGCTCCCGCCTGCGTCATAAACAAGGCGCCCTCCGCCGGACTGTTCGACGGTCAGACCGACGAGGACGAGATGGGCGTCACCTACAATGCGATAGACACCTACATCCTCACGGGCGAGGTCTCGGAGCGGGATAAGAAGGTCATCGACCGCTTCCACAGAGTAAGCGAGCATAAGCGCAGCGGCATCAGCGTGTTCAAAAAGGTTTGAGGGGGAAAGGCGATGGACAATCAGCGTATTCTTATACTTGACTTCGGCGGACAGTACAATCAGCTCATAGCGAGGCGTGTCAGAGAGTGCAGCGTTTACTGCGAGGTAAAGCCGCACGGCATGAGCATCGAGGACATACGCCGCTTTGACCCGATAGGCATCATCTTCACCGGCGGACCGCAGAGCGTTTACGCCGAAGGCTCGCCGCAGGTCGATCCCAAGGTGTTCGAGCTTGGCGTCCCCATCCTCGGCATCTGCTACGGCTGCCAGCTCATGGCGCACTACCTCGGCGGAGCCGTGACTGCGGCGCAGGACGACACTGCCCGTGAGTACGGCAAGACCCCGACCTTCTTCGACACGGAGTGCAGGCTCTTTGCCGGACTGCCGGAGGAGAGTGTAACGTGGATGAGCCACGGCGACTACATGGCGAAGGTGCCGGAGAGCTTTAAGCTCGTTGCGCACAGCGCCGCCTGCCCCACCGTCGGCATATGCGACGAGGAGCGCTCGTTCTACGGCGTGCAGTTCCACCCGGAGGTCAATCACACCGAGTACGGCTCAAAAATGCTGCGCAATTTCCTGTACGGCATCTGCGGAGCGAAGGGCGACTGGACGATGGGCGACTATATGCGCTCCTCCGTCGAGAGCATACGCCGCAAGGTCGGCGACGGCAAGGTGCTGCTTGCGCTCTCCGGCGGCGTGGACTCCTCCGTCGCAGCGGCGCTTCTGAGCGAGGCGGTCGGAGATCAGCTCACCTGCATTTTCGTGGACCACGGTCTCATGCGCAAGGACGAGGGCGACGAGGTCGAGGCGGCGTTTAAGGACCGCAATATAAACTTCGTCCGTGTGAACGCCAAGGACCGCTTCCTCGGCAGACTCAAGGGCGTCACCGATCCCGAAACAAAGCGCAAGATCATCGGCGAGGAGTTTATCCGTGTGTTTGAGGACGAGGGCAGGAAGATCGGCTCCGTTGACTATCTCGTTCAGGGTACGATATACCCCGACGTCATCGAGTCCGGCACCAACGTCGCCGCCGTCATAAAGAGCCACCACAACGTCGGCGGTCTGCCCGACTGCGTGGATTTCCGTGAGATAATCGAGCCGCTGCGTCTGCTGTTCAAGGACGAGGTGCGTGCGCTCGGACGTGAGCTGGGGCTGCCGGAGTATCTGGTCATGCGCCAGCCCTTCCCCGGACCGGGGCTTGCGATAAGGATCATCGGCGAGGTCACCGAGGAACGGCTTGCGATACTGCGTGAGGCGGACTTCATCTTCCGTGACGAGATCGCAAAGGCGAAGCTTGAGGGGACGATGAGCCAGTACTTTGCGGTGCTGACCGATATGCGTTCCGTCGGCGTCATGGGCGACGGCAGGACCTACGATTACACGCTTGCCCTGCGCAGCGTGACGACGAGCGACTTTATGACCGCCGACTGGACGAGGATACCCTACGACGTGTTGGACAAGGTGTCCGTGCGCATAGTGAACGAGGTCAAGGGCATAAACCGCATCGTCTACGACATAAGCTCCAAACCCCCCGCAACCATAGAGTGGGAATGATTGCATCCCGGAAAAAGCCCAGTAATACCAAGGCTTTTTTGCCATGAGTGCCCGTTGTGGCAACAAAATGGCAACATTATTTGAATTATTGCGATAACAAAAAGCGCTATCTGATTTGAAACCAAGTCAGATAGCGCTTTTTCTTTTGTTTTTTAGTCAGCCTTCAGCCGGTCCTTGAAAGCTTCTACCATTGCATCGCTGAGCTGCTGAGACGGAACTTTCACATAGCCGGAGGTTTCATCATATTTCGGGTAGTTATAACGCCACTTGTCGTAGTCCTCCCGGTTGATTTCGCCATTGCGGAGCTTTTCCGCCTGCTGCGCCCACGCAGTGAGCATTTCGGAAAACTCGGCGGCGTCCTTCCCCTTCCGAGGGTCAACACGCAGCGAAACACCATTCTCGCCGGTCTCCACCGTCAGACCGTAGCGATCCTCCAAGGTAAACAGCGTGTGCATCAGGCCGAGATAGCTGTCAATGTCCGGCACGGACAGCGCCAGCGGCGACACGCCCAGCGCACCGGCAAGGCTCTCCGTCAGCTCCGCCTTGGGCGTCCGGCTGCCGGACTCATACTGCGCCATCCGAATGTCGGCAGTCTTTTCCGGGAAGCCGACTACCTGCCCCAAGTATTTTTGTGTCATTCCCCGCAGATTGCGGAAGAACCGAATTCTCTCACCGATTGCCATAGCAATTACGCTCCTCGTTTTGATACTGTGCAATCAGTATAGCATATAGATTTAGGCTGTGTCAAGATAGCAAAAGCAAAAAAGTTTAATATTTTTCTGCAAGGCCATTGACAATAGCAAATTCGCTTAGTATAATAGCTATAGCAAATAGCGTTAGGTTATTTGTAAACAACTGAATATCCGTCGTGCGTCACGGTAATGGCGCAACCGCTCGGGCAAATCGGAATGC
>CAVDMS010000065.1:0-9268 GCA_963610045.1 Bacteroidaceae bacterium | reverse complement strand
ATTTATTGCACTGACTGCGATAAAGATCATATCGCCTGAGCTGTCGGGGGAAATTGCCGAGGAAATAAAGTCGGCGATGCAAACCGAAAGCGCCCAAACGCAAAGCGTTATAAGCCTCGGAGCGTCGCTTACCGACGGCACCTTTTTCGATACGTTCAAAAGAGACGAAGCCGAGCGCTACATCTCCGCAGGCGGCTTTAAATCAAACACCCCGACGCCTGCAAAACCGTCCGAGACACCAACGCCGACACCCGCACCTACGCCTGCTCCGGTACCCGAAACCCCGGAACCGACGCCACAGGAACCAGAAAAGGTCACGGCGTTTCTTGAATCTCAAAAGGCATATGCCGATTACAATATCCCCGACAATGTGAGCTACGACTACCCGGACACGGGATTTGAGTATACAAGCCCCGTGGAGGGGGCGACCTCCTCCGGTTTCGGCTACCGAATGCATCCGTTAAAAAACGAGGTCAAATTCCACTACGGTACCGACTTCGCCGTGCCGGAGGGCAGCGAAATACGGGCCTTTGCCGACGGTACAGTTATCGCCGCCGGGTACAGCGACAGCTACGGCAACTACATCGTGATGACGCACCCCAACGGCTGGCGCACCCTGTATGCGCATTGCAGCAGGCTGTGCGCAAGCTGCGGCAGCGTGTCAAGGGGGGACGTCATAGCGCTTGTCGGTCACACGGGAGCCGTTACGGGAACACATCTGCACTTTGAGCTGCAATGCAACGGCATATACTTAAATCCGGAGTTTTACATATGAGACGATTTGACATAAGCACCGGAGCCGTGATACTGCTCTCGGTGCTTTATTTTTTCGGCGGCTTTACGCTGCTCTGCACGCTTTTTATCCCCGTATGTGTGCATGAGCTTGGGCATATTGCGGCGCTCAAGTGCTTCGGTGCAAAGGGGAGGGGGCTTCGATTTGACATGACGGGGCTTTGCATTTCCTATGCCGGACTTAAAAACCGCGGTGAGGAGTTTATCTGCCTTGCGTCGGGTCCCGTATTCGGACTTGCCTTTGCGCTGCTTTTGTCCTACCTCGGCAACAAAACGGATAACGCATTTTTCCTTGCACTGTCGGGATTTAGTCTGCTGCTGTCCGTGTATAATCTTCTGCCTGCGCTGCCGCTTGACGGCGGGAGAATGTTAAACTGCCTGCTCTCGGCGGTCTTCGGCGAGGAAAAAGCGGGGAAAGCAGTGGAAGTCATAAGCCTTGTTGTCGGCGCATCGGTTGCGATATACGGCGCCCATATGCTGCCGCAGCCGTGGGGTGCTGCGCTGTGCGTTGCGGGGGTGATGATACTTCTGAGCCAATTTGAAAGCAAGGTGCTATTGTAAAATCTTCGGAAGTGTTGTAAAATATCCGCAACAATAGTAACGGAGAGAGCAATGGATAAGAGACTTGAAAGAATACTGCCCAAGGTGCAAAAGCCCGCACGCTACACCGGGGGCGAGTTTAATCAGATAATTAAGGACAAAAGCAGCGTGAGCCTCAGGCTGGCGTTCTGCTTCCCGGACGTGTACGAGATCGGAATGTCGAACCTCGGCATGAGCATACTGTACTCGACGATGAACTCTCTGCCTTACGTCTGGTGCGAGAGAGTGTTTGCGCCGTGGGGCGATATGTACGAGGAGATGAAAAACGCCGCAATTCCGCTGTATGCGCTCGAAAGCGGCGACCCGATATCGGAGCATGACGTGCTTGCGTTCTCGATAGGCTACGAGATGGCGTATTCCACGGTGCTTGACATGATGTCCATGGCGGGCATTCCCATCCACCGCAGCGAGCGCAAGGAGCTTCTGCCGCTCGTTATTGCCGGAGGAACCGCCGCACTGAACCCGGAGCCGATGGCGGATTTTATCGACATTTTTCTGCTCGGCGAGGGTGAGGAGATGAATAACGAGCTGCTGGCGCTTATAAACACCGCCAAGGCGGAGGGCTGGGACAAGCTTCGTTTTCTCAAAGAGGCGTCTAAGATCGGTGGCATATACCTCCCCGAATTTTATAAGCCCGTTTATTTTGACAGCGGTGTGCTGTCGCACTTTGAGGTGCTTGAAGGAGCGCCGCAAAGGGTCAGAAAGCGCATCGTTACAGACCTTGACAGCGTGCCGTTTCCGCTCAATCCCATCGTTCCGTCGACCGAGGTCGTGCATGACCGTGTGAATCTTGAGCTGTTCCGTGGCTGCATACGAGGCTGCCGCTTCTGTCAGGCGGGGCATACCTACAGACCTATCAGAGAGAAAAGCGTCGATCTTCTCATAGAGCAGGGCAAGGCGCTGCTTAAAAACACAGGCTGTCAGGACATTACGCTGCTCTCACTCAGCTCAAGCGACTACCGCAAGCTGCCGGAGCTGTGCGACGGACTTCTTGAGTATTGTGAGCCGAGGAGCATCGGACTTTCGCTGCCGTCGCTCCGTGCGGACAACTTCTCGATAGAGATAATGCACCGCATACAAAAGACCCGCAAAAGCGGACTCACCTTCGCACCCGAAGCCGGAAGTCAGCGCCTGCGTGACGCAATAAACAAAAACGTAAGCGAGGAAGACCTCCTCAACACCTGCCGCCTTGCGTTTGAGGGCGGATGGAACACCGTGAAGCTTTACTTCATGCTCGGACTTCCCACTGAAACGGAGGAGGACATTCTCGGCATTGCGGAGCTAGCAAATCAAGTTCTGCACACATGGCGCCTGTACTCCAAAAACAAGAACAGGGGAGTCAGGATAACGGTCTCGACCTCCTGCTTCGTACCAAAGCCGCACAGCCCCTTCCAGTGGGAGCGGCAGAACACGATGGAGGAGTACATTTCCAAGGTCGAGCTTCTGCGCAAGGCGATAATCGCCAAGAACGTGGTATATAACTGGCACGATCCCCAGACAAGCTACATTGAAGCGACGCTCTCAAGGGGCGACCGCAGAATGGGCAAGGTCATCGAAAACGTGTGGCGCTCTGGCGGCAGACTTGAGGCATGGAGCGATTACTTCGACTTTGAGCGCTGGATGAAGGCATTCCGTGACGCAGGTCTGAGCCCCGAATTTTACGCACACCGTGAAAGGGGAAAGGACGAGGTCCTGCCATGGGACATCGTTGACGTCGGCGTTCGGCGTGAGCATTTGTGGCGTGAGCGGGAATACTCCCGCAGTGCAGAGAAGCACATTACCGACTGCCGCCAAAGCTGTGCCGGCTGCGGCGCAAGATCACTGAGCGGAGGCAGATGCGATGGATAAGCTTAGAATGAAATTTTCCAAGACCGGCAGAGCGGTGTATATCTCGCACCTTGACCTCATGCGCACGATAACGAGAGCCTTCATGCGGAGTGAAATTCCCCTTAAATACTCCGAGGGCTTTAACCCGCACCCCAACATTTCCATAGCGCTGCCGCTGTCTGTCGGCTGCGAAAGCGTCTGCGAGATCATGGATTTCCGCCTTCGCACGGAGCTTAAGCCGGAGGATATACTGACCGCACTCAGGGTGCAGATGCCGGAGGGGATAGAGGTGCTTGACGTCTACGCCTCGGAGCGTAAGGTCAAGGACATTAAGTGGCTGTCCGTAAGCGGCGTTTTTGAGTACGACGAGCGAAGTGCCGAGGATATGCTGCCGGAGCTTGAGCGATTCTTCGCCGCCGAGAGCATCGTTATATCCAAGAGGACGAAAAAGGGAATGTCCGATACGGACATAAAGCCGGCAATAAAGTCCCTTGAGTTCGGCATCTGTGACGACGGAATTGCGCTGAGCGCAGTCATTTCGGCGCAGGAGCCGACGCTTAATCCGGAGCTTTTGGTGTCGGCGCTCACTCAGCTTGAGCCTGAGATCGCTCCCGACTTTGCAAAATTCCGCAGGATCCAGGTATTTGATGCGGAAATGCAGGTATTTCGATAAAAAAGTCTTGCAATGCCGAGACTTTCGTGCTACTATATATTGGCTTGCGTGTGCAAGCTATCAAGCGGTCCGCTGCCGAGGTCGATGCGCCCAACGGTATGAACGCCTTAAAGTAAAGGAAGGATTAGATTATGGATCTGGTCAAAATTCTCAGCGAACAGTACATGAAGCCCGAACTGCCCGTACTCAACGTCGGCGATACCGTGCGTATCACCGTTCGTGTCAAGGAAGGCAGCCGCGAGCGCAACCAGGCTTTCGAAGGCACCATCATTGCCAAGAAGCATGGCGGCATCAACGAGACCATCACCGTCCGCCGCATTTCCTACGGCGTAGGCTGCGAGAAGGTCTTCCCCGTGCATTCTCCCTCCATCGTCTCCGTCGAGACGGTCCGCAGAGGTAAAGTGCGCAGAGCAAAGCTCTACTACCTTCGTGAAAGAGTCGGTAAGAGCGCAAAGGTCAAGGAGCGCCTGTAAGTTTCCTGTCTACAGTGTCAAAAAAAGAGGCGTATGCCTCTTTTTTTGTTGCCTATTGGTATGTTTATCGTGTATAATAATATGATACCAAATATGTAAAGAGGCACAGCTATGAAAGATAAAGCAAAAATCAACAAAGAGGAAGCGGTCGCCGAAAAGCCCTTTACCGTCAGAGGCGAGGTATACGAGTGGGCCCAGAGCCTTATCACCGCTCTTGTCATATGCATACTTGTTTTTGTTTTCGTCTTCCGACTTGTCGACGTCGTTGGCGACTCCATGAACAATACGCTTTTTGACGGCGACAAGATGGTGGTTTTGGACCTGCCTTACACTCCCAAGCAGGGCGACATCGTCGTGTTCCGAAAGGACGAGTACAAGTCCGAAGCGCTCGTGAAGCGTGTCATCGCCACCGAGGGGCAGACGGTCGAGATCGACTTTGACAAGGGCATAGTGTATGTGGACGGCGTTGCGCTCGACGAACCGTATATCGCCGACTACACTTACATTCCCATCGACTTCTCCGGCGTTCAGACGGTGCCGGAGGGCTGTGTGTTCGTCATGGGCGACAACCGCAACAGATCGACCGACAGCCGCAAGGCGGCGATCGGCATGGTCGATACAAGGCTCATAATCGGCAAGGTCGTGTTTGTACTGTTCCCGCTTGACAGGATAGGCAGTCCCTACGGTGGTTGATATGCAGGAAAACGCTTACGAAAAAATGAATATCCAGTGGTTCCCCGGTCACATGACCAAGGCGCAGCGCATGATCGAGGAGAACGTCAAGCTGGTCGACGCCGTGTGCGAGATACTTGACGCACGCATCCCCAACTCAAGCCGCAACCCGGATATCGACAGACTTGCCGCCGGAAAGCCGAGGCTCATCATCCTCAACCGCTGCGACCTTGCGGATAAGGACATTACCGATGCGTGGGTAAAGTACTTCACCGCACAGGGCCTGAAGGTGATGCAGACAGACGCAAAGAGCGGCAAAGGCGTTAACGGCTTTGCCCGCAGCGTGCGTGAGCTTTTGGCGGATAAGCTGGCTGACTACGCCGCCAAGGGCCAGGCGACACGTCCCCTCCGTGTGATGATACTCGGCATACCCAACGTCGGAAAGTCTACATTTATAAATAAAGTAGCAGGGCGCAAGGCTGCTGCCGCCGGGGACAAGCCCGGCGTAACGAGAGGAAAGCAGTGGATAAACATCGACAAGGGTCTTGATCTTCTTGACACTCCGGGCATCCTGTGGCCGAAATTCGACTCTCAGGAGGTCGGAGAGCTGCTTGCGATAACGAACGCAATAAAGTCCGACGTGCTGGACCGTGAGACCCTCGGAGCAAACTTTATGCTTCGGCTTTGCAGAATGTACCCCAAGGCGCTTGAGGAGCGCTACAAAATAGTCCCCGACCCCGAAATGAACGGCTACGAGCTGCTTGAGCAGGCTGCGAAAAAGCGTGGCTTCCTCGTTTCGAGAGGGGAGTACGACATTGAACGTATGGCAAATACGCTTCTGAGCGAGTACCATGACGGAAAGCTTGGAAGACTTAGCTTGGAGCGGCCGAATGACTGATCTGTGGGAGCTTGAAAACGAAATATACGCCGAGGGCTACAAGCTCGTCTGCGGAGTTGACGAGGCGGGGCGGGGTCCGCTTGCGGGACCCGTGTACGCAGCGGCGGTCATCCTGCCGCAGGGCATGGAGATAGAAGGACTCAACGACTCCAAAAAGCTCAGCGAAAAGCAGCGTGATGCGCTTTACGACCTGATAACCGAGTCGGCGACTGCGTGGAGCGTTGCCTTTGCGGACGTTGCGGAGATCGAGAGCCTCAACATTCTCGGCGCAACGATGCTTGCGATGAACAGGGCAATAGGCGGTCTTTCTCCCGCACCGGAGCTTGCACTCATAGACGGCAACAGGAACAAGGGCATAGTCCTTGACAGCCGCTGCATCGTAAAGGGCGACGCACGCTGTGCAGACATTGCCGCCGCTTCCGTGCTTGCGAAGGTGAGCCGTGACCGATATATGCTCAAGATGGTGGAAAAGTACCCCGAATACGCCTTTGAAAAGCACAAGGGCTACGGTACCAAGCTTCACTACGAGGCGCTGCGAAAGTACGGTCCGTGCGAGATACACAGACCGAGCTTTTTAAGGAAGATGCACTGATGGAAAAACGTGAGATAGGCGCATGGGGTGAGCGCAAGGCAGCAAGCTACCTCAGGCTGCACGGCTACAAGATCGTTTGCATGAACTACTCCTGCCGACAGGGGGAGATAGACGTGATCGCCGAAAACCGCAAATACATAGTTTTTGCGGAGGTGAAGCTCAGAAAAAGCAGCGATCACGGCGAAGCCCGTGAATTTGTCACATATTCAAAGCAGCGCCGTATCATAACGGCGGCGCAGCTATACCTTCAGCAGCACGAGACCGAAAAACAGCCCCGCTTCGATGTCATTGAGATCTACGCGCCGAACGGAGCAAAGGGCTTCGGTGTGAAGCTGAACCATATCGAAAACGCTTTTGAGGTGTAACGTGAAATATTTCAGTACAAGAAATTCGATGTACGGCGTCACGGCGGCGGAAGCCATCGCCAAGGGGCTTGCCCCCGACGGCGGACTGTTCGTCCCGGAAACGGTGCCGCAGCTTGACATGGACGAGATCGCCGCCCTGTGCGGTATGGACTACTACGGTAGAGCGGTTTACATAATGTCAAAATATCTTGACGATTTCAGTGAGGACGAGCTTAAGGCGCTGTGCGCTTCGGCGTACGGCAGCGGCTTTGACTGCGATGCGGTGGCACCCCTGAGAGTGCTTAACGGTACGACTGCGGTGCTTGAGCTTTGGCACGGGCCGACCTGCGCTTTCAAGGACATGGCTCTTCAGCTTCTCCCGCATCTGCTTACGGCGTCGCTGAAAAAATGCGGGGAGGAACGCCGTGTCTGCATCCTCGTCGCTACGAGCGGTGACACGGGCAAGGCGGCGCTTGAGGGCTTTGCCGACGTTCCGGGTACCAAGATTCAGGTCTTTTATCCGAACGACGGCGTATCGGAGGCGCAGAAGCTGCAAATGATAACCCAGACGGGTAAAAACGTCGGCGTTACCGCAGTCGTCGGCAATTTCGACGATGCGCAGAGCGGCGTCAAAAGAATATTCTCCGATGCCGATTTTGCCGCAAAACTGACCGAGCGAGGCTATTTCCTGTCCTCCGCAAACTCCATCAACTGGGGCAGACTGCTTCCGCAGATAGTTTACTACTTCTCGGCGTACTGCGACTTTGTGAAGTCGGGCAGCATAGCCTTGGGCGACACCGTTGACTTTTCGGTGCCGACGGGCAATTTCGGCAACATCCTTGCCGGATGGTATGCCCGCAGCATGGGTCTGCCGGTCGGCAGACTGCTGTGCGCATCCAACGCAAACAACGTACTCAGCGACTTTTTGGCAAGTGGCTGCTATGACAGAAACAGAGCCTTCCACAATACGCTGTCTCCGTCCATGGACATCCTCGTTTCCAGCAATCTTGAACGTCTGCTCTGCAATCTCTCCGGCAGCACGGAGGAAACAGCCGGGTATATGAAGCAGCTTTCCGAGTCGGGGCGCTACACCGTTTCGCCCAAGCTTAAAGCTGCGATAGACGAGTGCTTTGTCGGCGGTTACTGCTCGGATGCGGAAACGCTTGAGACGATAAAGACCGTTTGGAATAAGGATTCCTATCTCATGGACACGCACACAGCGGTCGCATATAAGGTGCTGTGCGATGTGCGCAGCGGTGACGGCACCGAGCGTCCCTGCATCGTCGTTTCCACGGCAAGCCCCTTTAAGTTCAGCGACAGCGTTTTGAAGGCGCTCGGCGACAACGCCGAAAAGGGCGGTGCCGAGCTTATCGAAAGGCTGTCAGAGGTCAGCGGTATCGAGGCCCCGCTGCCGCTGCGCGGTCTGACCGAAAGGGAAGTGCGCTTTAAAGACGTCATTCCGCCGAGCGGGATGAAGACTGCGGTCGATGAATTTTTGAAATGATATGTACGGGATTTCTCCCGTGTGATCAGTCGCAGCAGCCTCTGGGACAGAAGGTGGAGCAGTAGGTCTCGGACTTGGTGGTAGCCTTGTCGTTCTGTACGCTGATGTGAGAAGCGGAGCACTTGCTGTCGATGGTGTTGTACTTGCACTGGCTTACGTCGCAGCCGACGCCGGTGATCTCGTTGTTTCTGATCTTCTTGTCATTCATTTCGAAATACCTCCGATGTTATAATTGCCTTTGGCGTTTATATTATTTTCGGATTTGACCGCTTTTATACGGAGGATATATGTCACTATATGCTATTGGCGATCTGCACTTGTCCCTCGGCGGCAGCAAGTCGATGGAGGTGTTCGGCGGCAGGTGGGAGGATTACGTCCGCAAGTTGTCGGAGGGCTTTTCCGGGCTTCGTGATGACGACCTCACTGTTTTGTGCGGCGACATCAGCTGGGGAATGAGCATGGAGGAATCGCTTGAGGATTTCCTTTTTATAGACAGATTGCCGGGAAAAAAGATCATTTTAAAAGGCAACCACGATTACTGGTGGTCGACGGCGAGCAAGGCAAAGCGCTTTTTCGCCGACAACGGCATCACCACGATAGACATTCTGCACAACAACAGCTTTGTGTATGAGGGCGTCGCCATCTGCGGTACACGAGGTTGGTTTTACGAGGAGCTGAAGGGTGACGCTCACGACCGCAAGATAATGCAGCGTGAGAATATGCGTCTTGAGGCGTCGCTCAAATCGGCAGGCGAGGGCAGGAAGTTTGTGTTTCTGCACTATCCGCCGAAGTACCTCAATTACGACTGCCCGGACATACTCCGGCTTCTTGACGAATATGGGGTCGAGCTTTGCTGCTACGGACATCTTCATGCCGCAAGCTGCGCCTATTCC
>CAVDMS010000064.1:8234-9688 GCA_963610045.1 Bacteroidaceae bacterium | reverse complement strand
CGGTGATCTCACGGACGGAGGGGTCGAGACCGCTCATCTCGGCGATACCGCCGGCATTGTCGGCGATAGGACCGTAAGCGTCGACCGCAACGGTGATACCGGTGGTGGAGAGCATACCGACTGCTGCAAGTGCAATACCGTAGAGGTCAGCACACTTGTAGGAAACAAAGATAGCAACGCAAATCAGAACGACAGGGATCCAGGTGGACATCATGCCGACTGCAATGCCGGAGATGATGGTGGTAGCGGAACCGGTCTCGGACTGATGTGCGATCTTCTTAACGGACTTGTAGTCGCCGGAGGTGTAGACCTCGGTGATGATGCCGATGACGAGACCGACAGCAAGACCTGCAATGATCGCCCATGCGGAATCGTAGCTGCCGAGCATGGTCTTGCTCAGGACTATGGATGCCACAACGACGAGCAGAGCGGAAACGTAGGAGCCCATCTTGAGTGCCTTATGAGGATTGGAGCCGTCCTTGCCGCGGACGAAGAAGGTTGCGATGATGGATGCAAGAATACCGCAGGCAGCAATTACCATGGGGAAGACAACTGCCTTGTCGGAAACGAGCAGACCGAGGGTCATTGCGGAGATGATAGCGCCGACATAGCTCTCAAAGAGGTCTGCGCCCATACCTGCAACGTCACCGACGTTGTCACCGACGTTATCGGCGATAACAGCGGGGTTGCGGGGGTCGTCTTCGGGGATGCCTGCTTCGACCTTGCCGACGAGGTCGGCGCCGACGTCAGCAGCCTTGGTGTAGATACCGCCGCCGACACGGGCAAACAGTGCGATAGAGGAAGCGCCGAGAGAGAAGCCGAAGAGGACTTCGGTGTTCTTAGTAATGATGTAGAGAACGCTTGCGCCGAGAAGGCCGAGACCGACGACGCACATACCCATGACGGAGCCGCCGGAGAAGGCGATGGCGAGAGCCTTGTTCATTCCGTGCTGAGCGGCGTTTGCGGTACGGACGTTAGCCTTGGTAGCAACGTTCATGCCGATGTAGCCTGCGAGAATGGAGAACACCGCACCGCAGAGGAAGCAGATAGCAGTGGTCCAGTTGCCGAGGCCGAGACCGATAGCAACGAAAAGAACTGCGATAAAGACGACAAGGATTTTGTACTCGGCGAACAGGAAGGCACGGGCGCCATCACTGATACTGCCGGCAATTTCCTTCATGCGGTCGTTGCCTGCGTCCTGCTTGCCTACATAAACGATCTTGTAGACAGCGAAAAGCAGAGCGAGGACCGCCATAACCGGGGCCAGATAGATAATCTTATCCATCAGAAGTTCACTCCTATTTCTTCAGATTGAAAAGCTTCATAAGCTAATTATGTATTTTATACTATGAAAGTAGGAAAATCAATTTAATTCTTGTGTGTTTTAGTGCAGTTTCTACAAATTTATCATATTTCACGAAAGAACGTCGTTTTACGACGACAATGTGTGCAAA
>CAVDMS010000064.1:0-8224 GCA_963610045.1 Bacteroidaceae bacterium | reverse complement strand
ACAACAAAAGCCAAAAATTTAACGACAATTCTTTAACGTTTTGGCATATAAAACTGGAAATGTTTAAAATTTTTGTTGGAATAGGCGTTGAAATTTTTGCGACATGATTATATAATGACACTAAATATTATTTTTAAAGAAGAGCAAAGGGAGCGGGAGAATGCTTGTTAAAATATTTGCCGCATTGAGTGCGATCGCTACGGTGCTGACCGTTGTGCTTACTGCACTGGCGGAAGCCGGATGGAACCTTTTGTGGATAGTGCCGCTGCTTCTTATCGGTTATTTCCTTGCGAGCAACGCACTGTACGTTGTGCTAATGTACTTGGGTACGCAGTTTTTCATCGACCTTAATAAGCCGCAGTCTCGTCCGTCGAAGTTCTGCCGTTGGCATCTTGACCAGATCGCAAAGACCGCCTGCCTTTACATGGGTGCGAAGATCCATGTCACGGGTGAGGAGAAGATTCCTACCGACCGTCGATTTCTCATTGTCTGCAACCACAGATCGTTCTTTGACCCTGCCGTCATGGTTGCGACGTTGGATAAGCACGGCATCATATACATATCGAAAAAGAGCAACTTCCGTGTGTTCGTCGGCGGAAAGCTGATGCACAAGAGCGGCTGTCTTGCCCTCGACAGGGACAACAACAGACAGGCGCTCGGCGTCATAAAGCGTGCGACGGAGATTATTATGCAGGACGTAGGCTCCATCTGCATATACCCCGAAGGCACCCGCAGCAAAACCGAGAACATGAATCCCTTCCATGCGGGGTCTTTTAAGATCGCACAGAAGGCGGGCGCACCCGTCGTCGTCGCAGCGGTCAGGAATACCGACGATATTATGAGAAACGCCTTTAAGCGCAACACTCAGGTATATCTTGACATAATCGGGGTCATAGACGCCGAATACGCAAAAACGCACACCACAAGGGAAACTGCGGACCTGGCGCAGGGCATGATCGAGGAGCATCTCGAAAAGATGAGGAAGGAGACCTGCGACAGCGGATGCTAAAGCTTTTAAGGTACCTGAAAAGAAAAGAATGGCTGTTTTTCCTTCTCAGTCTGGTTTTCATTGCGGCGCAGGTCTGGCTTGACCTGAAGCTGCCGGACTATATGTCCGAGATAACGAAGTTGGTCGAGACGGAAGGCAGTGCAATGAACGACATTTGGACTGCCAGCGGAATGATGCTGCTTTGCTCCCTTGGGAGCCTTGCGTCATCCGTGGCAGTCTGTTTTCTTGCGTCCAATATCGCAGCCGGATTCTCGAAACGTCTGAGGAGCGCCATGTACTATAAGGTGCAGTCGTTTTCAAAAAACGAGATCGGTCGCTTTTCGACGCCGAGCCTAATAACCCGCTCCACGAACGACGTCATGCAGGTGCAGATGCTCATAGTCATGTCGATGCAGGTGGTCATAAAGGCTCCACTCATGGCGATTTGGGCGATAACGAAGATAGCGGGCAAGGCGTGGCAGTGGTCGCTTGCGACGGGGATCACGGTCGCAATACTCATGGCGCTCATGGCGCTCATCCTTGCTCTGACCTTCCCTCGCTTCCGCAGGGTGCAGTGGCTCCAGGACGGACTGAACCGTTCCGCAAGAGAGAATCTGACCGGCATTCGGGTCGTGCGTGCGTTCAACGCCGAAAAGTATCAGCACGACAAGTTCCAGCAAAGCAACACCGAGCTTATGAACAATCAGCTCTTTGCAAACAGGGCGATGACCTTCATAACGCCGATAATGAGCCTCTCTATGAACCTGCTGAGTATGTCGATATACTGGATCGGCGCAATACTCATTAATTCGGTGGCTCTAAACGGCGCCGAGGCGCTTGCGCAGAGAGTGGACATTTTTGCCGACATGATAGTGTTCATGTCCTACGCCATGCAGATGATAATGTCGTTTCTGATGATGGCGGCGGTGTTCGTCATTGCACCGAGAGCCTTTGTCGCAGCCGGGAGAATAAACGAGGTGCTTGACACCGAGCCTTCGGTGAAGGACGGCTATGGCGAGCCGGAGGAAAAGGACTGGGTAAGTATGTGTCTTCTCGACCCCGACGGCAGCGAAAACGCAGTGGTCGATCTGCACGGCAGCACGGTGTTCTTCGGCGGCGATGCCGTGTTCACCATACGCAGCGAAGCGGCGTCGCAGCAGGCGATAGAGTTTGAACACGTTTCATACCGCTACCCCGGCGGCAGCGGTGACGTTTTGAGCGATGTAAGTTTTAAGATAGCACGGGGGCAGACGGTCGCAATTGTCGGCTCGACAGGCTCCGGCAAGACGACGCTCGTGAACCTGATACCGAGATTCAGCGACCCCACCGAGGGGCGCATACTCGTAGACGGAACGGACGTCAAAAACTACACCCTAAAGCAGCTCAGCGAAAAGATAGCGTATGCGTCGCAAAAGCCGCTCATGTTCACGGGTACGGTTGCGTCAAACGTCGCAATGGGATGCTCGGCGGAACCGGAGCGACTCGATGCTGCGCTCCGCATCGCACAGGCGGACGAGTTTGTAAGCTCTCTGCCGGACGGTGCGGCGTCTCCCGTGGCACGGGGCGGCGTAAACTTCTCCGGCGGACAAAAGCAGCGTCTGTCTATCGCAAGGGCGCTTTGCCGCAGGTCGGATATTTTGATACTTGACGATTCCTTCTCCGCTCTCGACTTTAAGACCGACAGAGCGCTGAGAAACGGACTTAAAAACGAGCTAGGAGATACGACGGTCATCATCGTTGCCCAGCGTATCGGCACCATAATGGGCGCCGACAAGATAATCGTGCTTGACGACGGGCGTATCGCCGGCATCGGCAAGCACAGGGAGCTGCTGTCCGACTGTGAGGTTTACAGGCAGATAGCGCTGTCACAGCTTTCGGAGGAGGAACTTGCCTTATGAGTCACCCGACCGGAAGAGTGAACCGCACACAGCAGAAGCCGAAGGACTTCCGTTCGGCGATGCGGGATATATTTAAATATTGTAAGCCGTGGTACACGCCTATCATGGCGGCGCTGCTGTTTTCCGTCGGCAGCACGGTGCTTTCGATCATTGCGCCGGACAAGATGGCGGACCTCACAAACGCTATCAGAGCAGGGCTTACAGGCAGCATAGACCTTGACGGCGTTAAAAGTGCGATAATCGGGATACTGATAATCTACTGCTCGTCGGGGCTTTGCACCTGTCTGTCAAACTACCTGATGATAAGCGTGATGCAGCGCATATCGTGGAGCTTGCGCAAGGACATATCCGAGAAAATAAATAGGATACCCTTGGGCTACTTTGACAGGGTCAGCATCGGCGACGTTCTGAGCAGAATAACCAACGACGTCGATACGCTGTCCTCGACGCTCAATTCAAGCGTCACGAGTCTCGTGCAGGGACTTACTCAGTTCGTCGGCGTCATTGCGGTGATGTTCATCACGAACTGGGTGCTTGCGCTGACGGCGATAGGCTCGTCGCTTTTCGGCTTTGCGTTCATGCTAATTGTTATAAAGCGCTCGCAGAAGTATTTCCGCAGTCAGCAGAAAAATCTCGGTGCGATCAACGGTCACATCGAGGAGACCTACTCCGGCCACGACACCCTGCGCATATACGGCGCTCAGGAGGAAGCCGGGAGAGAGTTTGACAGGATAAACGACGACCTGTACAAAACCGCATGGAAATCGCAGTTTTTCTCCGGGCTTATGGGTCCGTTTATGAGCTTCATCGGCAACTTCGGCTACGTCGCCGTCTGCGTCGTCGGTGCGTCGCTTGCGCTGGACGGCAGCATAGATTTCGGCACCATCGTGGCGTTTGTCGCATACGTCAGACTGTTCACGTCGCCGCTTTCGCAGATATCCTCCTCCGCAACACGGCTCCAGTCGGCAGCGGCGGCGGGCGAGCGTGTGTTCGGTTTCCTTTCCGAAACCGAGATGCGCAGCGACGCAGAGCTTGGCAACGCCCCGCAGAGGATACTCGGCAGGGTGGAGTTTGACCATGTGAGCTTCGGCTACATACCCGACAAGCCCGTGATCCGAGACTTCTCCGCAACGGTGGAGCCGGGGCAGATGGTCGCAATAGTCGGGCATACCGGGGCGGGAAAAACAACGATAGTCAACCTGCTCATGGACTTTTACGAGCTGTGGGGCGGGGAGATACGCATAGACGGCGTTCCGATATCATCCATGAAGCGCAGCGAGGTACATTCGCTGTTCGGCATGGTGCTTCAGGACGCATGGCTGTTTGAGGGCAGCTTCAGGGAAAATATCGCATACGGCAGAAAAGACCTTGACGACGAGCGCATGATCGAGGTCTGCAAGGCGGTCGGACTGCACCACTATATAAGCACTCAGCCCAAGGGCTACGACACCATGCTCAGTGAAAGCGGCAGCCTGTCGGAAGGGCAGAAGCAGCTCCTCACCATTGCAAGGGCAATGGTTGAAAACGCACCGATGATAATACTTGACGAGGCGACGTCCGCTGTCGATACCCGAACCGAACGCCTTGTTCAGCAGGCGATGCAGCGTCTTACGAGCGGGCGCACGTCCTTTGTGATAGCGCACAGGCTTTCGACCATAAAGGACGCAGATCTCATACTCGTTATGGATCACGGCGACGTTGCCGAGAGCGGGACGCACTCGGAGCTGCTGCGAAAGGGCGGACTGTATGCGGAGCTGTATAACAGCCAGTTTGACAGAGAAGACGACGCAGCAAGAGCGGGAGGCAGAGCATGAAAAAGGTTGCACTTATAACGGGTTCCTCCAGAGGGATCGGCAGGGCAGAAGCGATAGCCTTGGCAAGGCGTGGCTATGCCGTGTGCATAAACTACATCGAACACGAGGCGGAGGCGCAGGAAACGCTGCACCTTCTGCAAAGTGAGGGGCATGAGGCGATAGCCGTGAGAGCCGACGTGTCAAAGTATGCGGAGGTTGAGGCGATGGTGCGGGAGACCGAAAGGCGTCTCGGCTATGTCACTCTGCTTGTGAACAATGCCGGAATTGCAGGGCAGTGCCTGTTTCAGGACCTGACACCGCAGCATTGGGAGCGTATGCTTGGCGTGAATCTCACGGGAGCCTTTAACACGATTCAGGCGGTGCTGCCGCATATGCTGCATGAACACAGCGGCTGCATAATCAACACCTCGTCCATTTGGGGACAGCACGGGGCGTCGTGCGAGGTGGCGTATTCCGCATCAAAGCACGCAGTCATCGGTCTGAGCCGCTCCCTTGCAATGGAGCTTGCGCCGTCCGGGATAAGGGTCAACTGCGTCGCTCCCGGTGTTATCGACACGGACATGGTGAAGGTGCTTGGCGACGAGACCCTCGGAATGCTCGCCGAGGACACGCCTCTCGGCCGTCTCGGAACGCCGGAGGACATTGCGGCACTCGTGGCGTTTTTGGCGTCGGACGAGGCGGGCTTCATAACCGGACAGGTCATAACGAGTGACGGAGGATTTATAAAATGAACAAAGATTACGGTGAGATCGTATCGAAAGAGTGGCTCTCGGAACACAAGCACTACACCTTTGCGCTGCTTTGCTCCTACGGGGGAACGGCGATAAACGCATTGGTCGCATGGTATTTCCTCGGCCGCAGCAGCATGGGACTTATCGGCGCCGCAGTCGTTTTTGCAGCACTTACAGTGTGGTGCATTGCCGACAAGCGCTACAAGAGCAGGCAGCTTCCGGCGGTCATAGGTGCGGTAGTCGTGCTTTTGGTCGTGACGGGCTACTTCTTTGTGCGTAAGTACCACTGCACCGAGGTGCTGTACCCGCTCGGTGTCGAGTGCTTTGCAATGGCGGCGTATGCCGTGATCTTTAAACAGTCGCTGAAAAAGTCTTGATAATATGAAAAACCCGCCCTTGGGCGGGTTTTTCTCATGTTATTGTTATTGCAAGAGCTTTACGACGATCGCATCGCCGCTTATGAGACGGCAGCCGTCGGTTGGATTGCGGCATTTCGTAGACCTACAAAAGTTAGTACGCATATAAAGCTTTCGAGCAGCTGATGCTTGATTTTGCTAAAACTTGTCATGCAAACTCTATGAAAATCCCCCAAGGCTCTGCCTTGGGGGTGATCATTTCACTTAGAAGGGGAAGCCCATCGGGGTGATACGGCTCATTGCCTTGTTGGTAGCGTCCTCGCTCATGGCGATCGCCTCGTTGACGGCAGCAACGATCATGTCCTGAAGCATTTCGAGATCGTCGGGATCCACGGCTTCGGGGCTTATTTCGATGCTCTTGAGGGACCTGGTGCCTATCATGGTAGCTTTGACGGCGCCGCCGCCGGCAGAAGCCGTAAACTCTTTGCTCTCAAGCTCTTCCTGCATCTTTCTGATCTCTTCCTGCATCTTCTGAGCCTGCTTCATCATGTTGCCGCCGGGCATACCCCCGCGAAAACCGCCTTTTGCCATGTGTATATCCTCCTGTAAATTAGTTTCAGATAAAACGTGTTTCCTTAAAATTTCTCAGTTCGTTTATGTCCCTCGTCGGCTTTTTCTCGGCGGAGGGAGCGGCTCCCGCTTCTTCGACAGTGACCGCAAGACTGCGTCCCGTCACCTGCGATGCGGCGGAGCGCAGCCGCAAAATAACGTCCTGACTCTTTATCATGTTGAAAAACAGCCCCGGTTCGACGAACAGCTTCATCGAGGAAGCGTCAATGCAGCACCGGGTTTTTGCGGGGTCTGCAAGTATGGGGATAAGCCCCACCGGGAGACTTGCTTCGGCGCTTTCGAGGATGAGCTTCCAAAGTGAAGCGCTGTCCTGCGGCAGCTCGTCGGCATTTTCGGGAGCGTCGGGGTTGAGGGAGCCGGCAGGTCTGTCAAGAAGATCGTCCTCCGGCTGATACTCGTCAAACTGCAAAAAGTCGAGATCATCCTCCGGCTCATCGTCTGCTTCCTCGGACTCAAAGCGGCGGGGAGCAGGCTCGTCATAATCGTCGGGGATGTCAAAAACGGGACGCTCCTTCAAGGAGGCTTCAAGCCGAGCTATGCGGGCACGCAGCGCCGCAACGTCCTCGACAAGGGCAGGGTCGCACAGAGAAATGATGCACAGCTCCGCAATGAGCCTCGGACTTTTCGAGTCCTTAATTTTAATAATGTAGGAAGCGACGGTGTCGATCCTCGAAATAAGCTCCGCCTTGGTGAGCTTTCCCGCAAGCGAACGCAAAAGCTCAGGACTATAAGCGCCGGAAACAAGGTCAAGCCCCGTCTTGGGCGCAACGCTTATCATAAGACAGTCACGCTGAAGGGTGTTAAGCTCCGTGAGCGCCGTGACGGGGTCTTTCCCGTCCTTCCAAAGCTCGGAGAAGAGGGCGAGCGCCGAATCGGCGTCACGCCGTATGGTGTGGTCCATAAGCAGCGCCGTGCGGCGGTTGCCGGTAAGCCCCATGACGGAGTACACCGTGTCGGTGTCGATCCGTTCATGACCCGAACACTGGTCAAGCAGCGAAAGCGCATCACGCATACCGCCCTCGGAAAGTCCCGCAATGAGCGCAGCGGCGTTTTCCTCAAGCTCGAAATGCTCCTGCGAGGCGATGTACATAAGGTGCTTTGCTATAACGGAGGCGTCGAGCCGCTTGAAGCTGTGGCGTTGGCAACGGGAGAGAATGGTCGCCGGGACCTTGTTAAGCTCCGTCGTCGCAAGAATGAAGGTCAAATGCTCCGGCGGCTCCTCAAGTATCTTGAGAAGCGCGTTAAAGGCGGGAGGGGAGAGCATATGCACCTCGTCGATGATGTACACACGCTTTTTGACCGAAACGGGAGAAAAAACCGCCTCGTCCCGAAGCTGACGCACGTTGTCAACGCCGTTGTTTGAGGCGGCGTCGATCTCCACGACATCAAGCACGCTGCCGTCGTCGATGCCGAGGCAGGCGGGACACTTGCAGCAGGGGTTGCCGTTAACGGGAGACTGGCAGTTGAGCGCCTTTGCAAGTATTCTTGCGCAGGTGGTCTTGCCCGTCCCTCTTGTGCCGATGAAAAGGTACGCATGGGAGAGCCTGCCGCTTATTATCTGATTTTTCAGCGTATCCGTAATGTGCTGCTGTCCCACGACCTCGTCAAAGGTCTTAGGACGCCACTTGCGGTATAAAGCCTGATACATTTTAGTCACCTGAGTATAGTAATGCGGCCTTTGACAAGACTGCACACCCAACCTCGAATAATGCCATATGCCCGCCCCACCGGTAGCCGGCTCAGAACCGGCACCCTCACGGCACACGAAAAGCACCGCTTAATGCTGCTCGGTTCCCCGCCTGACATG
>CAVDMS010000063.1:7750-9863 GCA_963610045.1 Bacteroidaceae bacterium | reverse complement strand
CTGTCCATTATCTTCAGACGGTTGATGCCCGTCGTCGTCTCCTCGCAGCCGCCGAGGACATTGGGGATAAGCTCCGTAAACTCGGTGTGCATGAGATGCACAAGGTCGCCGCCGTCGTCGATGATGATGTTCGGTCCGACCTTGAGGACCTCTCTGAGGCAGGCCTCGTATTCTTCGCTGTCACAGCCGTAGCGGGCAAACACGTTCATGCCGCCGGAGACAAGCGCCGCTGCGACATCGTCCTGCGTTGAAAGGGGGTTAGAGCCGGTGACGAACATCTCCGCACCGCCCATTTCCATGACACGGCACAGGTACGCCGTCTTTGCCTCAAGATGCACCGAAAGTGCGACCTTCAGCCCCGCAAAGGGCTTTGTTTTCTTAAAATCCTCGCCGATGCTCCTGAGAACGGGCATATTGCGCTCCACCCAGCTTATCTTCGTTTCGCCGGACGGGGCAAGCTCGATGTCTTTTATAATGCTCATATCCATACCCCCTTGTAAGTTTAAACACTTTATTTTAACACTAATTTTACCCTCCCGCAAGGGCGAAAAGACGGATTCCAAACAGGAATCCGTCTTTTCCGCTATTTAGTGCGTTTATTTGTCGCTCAGGCTCTCTTTGTTTTTGCCCGCTTTTTTTGCGCTTGCAGCCACGAGTCCCGACAGCGCAAGCAGCGCTATGACGTTGGGCAGCACCATAATGTTGTTGAACATATCGGTAAGCTCCCAAACGAGGTCGTTTTTAAACAGCGCACCCAACACGACGAAGATGACCGCCAGCACGGAATATGCCGTGACCGCCTTCTTGCCGAACAGGTACTGCACGTTTATGCGTCCGAAGAAGTTCCAACCCAAGATGGTCGAGAATGCGAAGAACAGCAGGCAGACCGCAACAAAGATGCTGCCTAGGTTCTTGCCGAACACGCTGCCGAAGGCAAGCTGTGCAAGGTTGTTGTTGCTTATGCCGAGTGCGGTAAGGCTCTCCGTGTCCGTGACCTTTCCCGCAAGCGCACCGTCGCCGACGTACATAGTCGAGATGACGACGAGCGCCGTGAGCGTAAGCACGATGAAGGTGTCTATGAACACGCCCATCATTGCGACGACGCCCTGATCGTGCGGCGTTTTCACGTTCGCCTGAGCGTGTGCGTGCGGGGTGGAACCCATGCCCGCTTCGTTGGAGAACAGTCCCCTCTTTGCGCCCTGAGAAATTGCGGCGTATATCGCAGCACCGAGGCTTCCGCCGATTATCGCAGTCGGGTCAAATGCGGCTTTTACGATGAGCGCAAAGGTCGCAGGTATATACTCGATGCGGCAGACGAGGATAACAAGGCTGCCGAGGATGTACAGCACCGCCATCACCGGGACGAGCTTTTCCGTCACGGCAGCAAGGCGCTTCGTTCCGCCGAGGAATATCGCTGCGGCAAGAACCGCGATGACCAGTCCGACGATCCACGTCGGGATGTTGAACGCTTCCTTACAGGCTCCGGCTATGGAATTGGACTGCACCATGGTTCCCATGAAGCCGAGCGCGAGTATCAGCGCAACGGCAAAGAAGCCGGCGAGGAAGGTCCCGAACTTGCCCTTAAACGCACGCTTTATGTAGTACACGGGTCCGCCGGAGATGCTGCCGTCCGGGTTTTTGACTCTCGTCTCCTGCGCAAGCACAGCTTCGGCATATATCGTCGCCATGCCGAAGAATGCGATTATCCACATCCAAAAGATCGCGCCGGGTCCGCCGATGAGAATCGCACCGCAGGCGCCGACGATGTTGCCGGTACCGACCTGCGCCGCAATTGCGGTCGTGAGCGCCTGGAACGAGCTCATACCGCTGTCGTGCTTTTTGCCCTTGAGCGATATGTTGCCGAACACGCTCCGCCACGCCTCGCCGAAGCAGCGCACCTGAACGAACTTCGTTCTGATCGAAAAATACAGACCGCAGCCCACCAGCAGTATGATGAGCATATAGTTTGACAGATAGTTGTTGACGAAGCTTGCCATCGCCATCAGTGCGTCCTGCACCTTCACCAATAAGCCTTCCATTTTGATTCCTCCAAAAAAACTAAAATGCTGCTGATAATATCAGCAGCTCCGGAGTAAAAAGAAAACATATCGAA
>CAVDMS010000063.1:0-7740 GCA_963610045.1 Bacteroidaceae bacterium | reverse complement strand
TAGTTGGACAGATAAGTGTTTATCTGACATACGATTTCGTACAGTTTTGCTTCCATCTTTCTTTCCTCCAAAACAAAAAACTGCTGAACTAAATTCAGCAGCTCCGGAGACAATATCGAAAACATATAATATTTATGCTTCCTCTGTCCTTTTGCCTGAGAGATTCGGCTTTCGCCTTACACCTTCGGCACCCTTTCGGGATTCTCCAGAGCTTCCTCCGCCTCCAGTTTCTTTCGATCCTTGAGGCTTCATCGGAACAATTGAGCAAAGTTTACCACAGTAAATCGCCAGTGTCAACACTTTTTATCGTCAAATTTTTGGCAGCTCAAAGCGGCTGCTTTTTGATCTGCGCCCACTTGCGGGGGTACTTTTTCGCCGTGGGGAAAAGCTTCTTCACCAGCACGACGCCGTGGCGGATGTCCGTCCCCGGCACCGTATAGCGCTCGACGCCGATAAGCTTGCCGCCGAGCTTTTTTATCGCTTCCTCGGAGGCTTTGACCTCCTCGTCGCAGTCGGGACCCTTCATTGCGGCAAAGACGCCGCCCACCTTTATAAGCGGCAGACACAGCTCGCAAAGCTGCGGCAGGTACGACACCGCCCTTGAGACCGCAAGGTCAAAGCCCTCACGAAACTCCGGAGGCGCTTCCTCCGCCCTTGCGTGGATGCACGAGACCCCCGAAAGCCCCAAAAGCTCACAGGTCTCCGAAAGAAAAGCGATGCGCTTATTCAGCGAGTCAAGCAGCGTAAGCTCCATGTCGGGCTGTGCTATCTTCATCGCAAGTCCGGGAAAGCCCGCACCCGTGCCGACGTCGATGACCTTCCTGCCCTCGGTCTTTACATACTTCAAAAGAGCGGCGCTGTCGAGGAAATGCAGCCGTGCGACCTCGGTCTCCCCCGTGATCGCCGTAAGGTTCATCACCTTATTCTTTTCCTCAAGGTATTCGCAATATTTTTCGTAGCGCTCAAACGCCCTTTCGTCGGGCTCAAGTCCAAGCTCCGCAAAGCCCGCGGCGAGAATCTCTTTCATAGCGGCTCCTTAAAAAAGTAAAATGAGCTGTAACATACAGCTCATTTTACCATAAAGCTCAGATTAAATCAATCATCTGTAAAAAGCGTGATCCTCTATCGTGATCACATGGCTCGATTCGTTTAAGAGCCAATTTGTTCCGCAGCTCGTGAGCTGGAAGAACAAGGCGTCGTCCACCGTGTTGTAGCCCTCAAGGCAAAGCTTCGCCGCAGCGACGCTTATGTCGTAGGGCTTACCGTAAATTGCCCCGGTGTCCACCACCATAAACTGTCCCGGCTCAAACACGACCTTTTTAACGCTGTCGTTGAATCGGGGATTTTCCACTCGGTTGAGTACGACGTTTCCGACGCCGATCTGCCCGGCTAGAGGCTGGTTGCCCGCCTCCCATGTGATGACTCTGCTCAACCAGTACAGATCGTCGGCGTCATAGTATTCGTCGCCGCTCATAAGGATCTCTTCGTTTGCCGTGTCGAAATTGTAGGCTCCGTTCTCGTTTTGGCTAAGCTCAAGAGTGAATATCTTGGCTACCGCCTCAAGCGGGAAAACGGGTGTGCCTCCGATCTCTTTATAACCGTCGGGAAGGTACAGGCATCTGCCGTTTGCCGTAAAATAATCGTCGTCGGCACAGGCGGTGATCTTGATGCCGTTCACATTGACGGTCAGGGTATTTGTCTCTATATTGAAGTAACACGCCTCATCATAGCCGAGGACGCCGCAAACGGCATCGAGGGAAACGTAGGTGTCCCCGTCGATGGTGTAGCCCCGGCAGGAGAGGATACCGTCAACGTAGACGGGAACCTCGCTGTAATCGGCGGTGTCGTCAGTTCCGTCCGCAAGAGCAGTCGTGCAGCACAGAACACACAGCAAACAGATAACGAATACGAGTGAGATATTGAATTTGCCGATTTTGCTCATATAACGCTCCTGTTCATAGATTTCCCTTTCGGTGTTTCGCCGAAGGAACAAGCCTATTACAAATAGGCAAGTCAATTATATCTAACTGAACAGGCACACTTCAATAGCTATTTTGCACAATCGAAGGTAGTCGAATTTGTGCAACTCTCACACATCATGCGCATTACGCACAAGATTTAGGGCTGTTTTTTATGTAAAAGCACTTGATTTTGTGCCTTGTACAAGTTGCACAAAAATCTAAAATCGACATCATTTTGCAAAAAATCTGTAAAAATTATTACAATTCCTAATCACTTGTATAACTTTATGTTAACCGTTACCGTTATGCAAATTTATTATGTAAACCAAATCGGCAATTTTATATGCAATTTTTCAGCGCTTTTGCAAGCTGATCGGGGCAGGAAGTGTCCTTAAAACCGCACCTTATGCCCTCCATTCTGGCGATCGCATCCTCCGCCTTCATGCCCACAAGCAGGCTCGAAATCCCTTGAAGATTGCCGTTGCAGCCACCTTTTACAACAACTTTTTCGATGATCCCGTCCTCAACGTCTATCTCCATAAGCTGCGAGCAGACGCCCTTCGGTCTGTATGTAATATGCATTATTATACCCCCGTTTTATTCATAATTCGGTTTACATAATTCGAGTTGCTCCGTCGCATTTCGACCTTCTTCGGCACGCCCGAACCGTAAACTCCTTTTACTATTAAAATAATGTAGCACATTTTTACCGCCGTGTACAGAGATATATTTCGGACCGTCGGCGAATAGGATTTCTGACAGGAGGTGATAGCATGAAGCGTATACGGCTGCTGCTGGTTTTGGGACTTGCAGTCCTTGCGCTGTACCTTGGCTTTGCTCACGGCTCCCTTTCCGAGATCCTGAACGCCTCCGACGACGGCAGGCGGCTCGTCTTTACCTCCGAGCTTCAGCGGCTCATAGGCGGTGCATCGCACGAGGTCTCGGCGCCCGATCCCACTCAGACGCCGGCGGAGGACACCCCTCCCCCCGTTCAGCCGAGCGTTGTTCCCACGACAATCAGCGGCGGCTTTCTTATTAAAAACTCCACGGACTACGACATAGACTTTCAGCAGATACTGAGCGAGGGCTGCTCACTCAGGCTCCCCGCCGGAGAGCCTCAGATACTCATCATCCACACGCACTCAAGCGAGGCATACACCCCGGCAGGGCTTGACCGCTACGAGGCAAGCGGCGACAGCCGCACCCTCGATCAGAATTTCAGCGTCATAAGGGTCGGAAACGAGCTGACCGAGATCTTTCAGAGCTACGGTCTGAACGTCATACACGACACCGGAGTGTACGACTACCCCAGCTACACGGGGTCGTACAACCGCAGCGGCGCAAAGGTGGAGGAGTATCTGGCGCAGTACCCTACTATTAAAATAGTAATAGATCTGCACCGTGACGCACTCGGCAGCAGCGACGTGCTGTATAAGGTCGTGGCGGACGAGGAGGGCGTCTGCGCATCGCAGGTGATGCTGTTCGTCGGCACCGACGCATCCGGGCTTGAGCATCCCAACTGGCGGCAGAACCTCAGCCTTGCGGTGTACATTCAGAATGCGGTGTCCTCAAAGTACCCCAGTCTCATGCGTCCGGTGCAGCTCGTGAAGTACAGGTACAATCAGCACCTCACTCCCGGCTCGATGATAATCGAGGTCGGCAGCAACGGCAACACGCTTCAGGAGGCTCTCGCCGCCATACGGCTGTTCGGTCACAGCGCAGGTCCCGCTTTGGCGGAGCTTGTTGAATAAAGCTTTGCACTTCCGTCAAGAATAAACTTGACGGGAGGGATCATATGAAGGTTTACGATCTTATGAGCGAGCAGGTCATCAGCGTCGGCGTGTCCGAGCCGGTGAGCGCCGCCGCAAGGCTTATGAAGCAGTACAACATAGGCGCCGTACCCGTGTGCGACTCCGCCGGCAAGCTGCGGGGCATGATAACCGACCGGGACATCACGGTGCGCTGCACCGCCCTCGGTGCAGCCCCCGACGCAATGAAGGTCGGCGAGGTGATGACGAGGGGCGCCGTGACCATCGACGAGAGAGCGCACGTCGGAGAAGCCGCAAGGCTCATGGCGGATGCAAGGATACGCCGTCTGCCGGTGTGCCGCAGCGGGGTGATGGTCGGGATGCTCAGCCTCGGCGATCTTGCCCGAAGCACCGACTGCGACACCGAAGCGGCGGCGGCTTTGAGCGAAATTTCTCAAAACATTCGAAGACTTTGAGTTTCCTGTAGCACACGCTACAGGAAACTCATTTTTTATCCGTTATAATTAGGTCAGACAAAGCGAAAATCCGTCACAAAAATAAAAAGAAAACTACCATAGGAGGGAATATATTATGAAAAAATGGGTTTGCCCCGTATGCGGTTATGTTCACGAGGGAGATACTCCTCCCGAATTCTGCCCCCAGTGCAAGGTCCCCGGCAGCAAGTTCACCGAGATGAAGGCTGAGCAGAGCTGGGCAGCAGAGCACGTTGTCGGCGTCGGCAAGCAGTTCGGCGCAGACGTTCCCGAAGAAGTAAGACAGGAGATCATCTCCGGACTCCGTGCGAATTTTGAAGGCGAATGCTCCGAGGTCGGTATGTACCTCGCAATGGGCAGAGTCGCAGCCCGTGAGGGTTATCCCGAGATCGCTCTCTACTGGGAGAAGGCAGCGCTTGAGGAAGCCGAGCACGCAGCAAAGTTTGCGGAGCTTCTCGGCGAGGTCATCACCGACTCCACCAAGAAGAACCTCGAAATGCGTGTAGACGCCGAGAACGGCGCAACCGCAGGCAAGTTTGAGCTTGCAAAGCTCGCAAAGCAGTATAATCTCGATGCGATCCATGACACCGTCCACGAGATGGCTCGTGACGAAGCCCGTCACGGCAGAGCATTCAAGGGTCTGTTGGAGAGATATTTTAAGTAAGAAGCAAAATTTTAAGGGGAAGCTGAGATCAGCTTCCCCTTTGTTTTTCATGCTTTTGCGGGAATGGTGTATGTGAATGTCTCGTACTCTCCTTTTGAGTTCGGAACATCTACGCTCAATTCAAATCCGTCGGTCAGGTTTTCAGGATCAAAGGCAACAACGCCAAACGTTCGGATGGTTACCGTTTCACCTGCGTCTAAGAGATAACTCATCGCAAAGTACATCTCATATTCATTTCCTATAACAACTGAAGAACCAAGTGAAAAATAGTCGCTGCCATCATTATCACGTGAATCAAACCCTCTGACCGGGTATGATTCTCCGCTATATGCCACCTCAAAGTTAGGATCCCAATCAGCAAAAGTTCCTGCAAAACTGATATGATTGCCACGGTCTTTACTCGTAAGTGTAAAAGTTAGGGACACATAGCAATGCCCAAGGCTCGCAGTGTAAAAGCTTTTGTCCGGGTCGTCAGTCGGTGCTAAAAAGTTTCCATCCTTAGTAGTACCGTCCACGTAGTATGTAAATTGGGCATTCTCCAAAGTAAATTCCGCCAAATCAGTGGACGCAGTATTGCCGACCGCCAACTTTTCTTCTTTCTCGTCTTTTTCTTCCCAGGTTTCGCCGCAGGCGCACAGGGACAGGCACATCACAAGTGCCAAGAGCAGTGAAATTACTTTTTTCATTATCTTTCCTCATCTTTCTTTTTAATAGGTTTCGGGCATTTGGCATCTTTCGGAATGTGCCACGGGCAACCGTCAGCATCATGGGACGCATCATTGATCTTGCCCTCTCTGCACCACTTCTGAATGGTAGCTTGGCTGTATCCCCATTTTTCGGCAGCTTCTCTTGTTCCCATTGTATCAGCTACAGTTTTCACCTCCCTAATAGCAAAAAGTGCGTAGCCTCAAGTGAGACTACGCACCGAAAAACGCAGAACCTCGCTTGCTGCGACGCAAATCTCCATTGCCTAAAAAAGGGTGGACGAACGAGGATGCATTTTTACCGAAGGTAAAAACCCACCCAATTAGGCAATTTACATTATTCGATTTGCGTCGCAGGCTTATTTTACCACGTCCACGCCAAAATGACAAGAAAAATCCTTTGAATTAACTCTTTTTCAGTTTCTATTTTTCTATGATGCTGTCATTCCTCCGGTGGACAAGCAGAAGCAACGGACGCAAGATCGCTGAACCTTTGAGGCTATTACAGGAGCATTTTATTAAGAATCTATGCAATTTTGATTATCCACAGCAGCACAACGGGTGGGGCTTGTCCCCACCCGGTTTTTGCGCTATAATGGCGGCATAAACAGCCGCCCGGAGGTCGCACGATGAAAATGCCGCCATTACCCGAAGAAAAGCCCGCAGTCAAGCGTTCCCGCTGGCTGCCGCCGGAAAACGCCCGCTCCTTCTTCAGTCCCGCTGCGGACTTTGAATTTAAGCAGGCTCACCCCGTCGGCTACTTTTTTCTTGTCCTTTTGGGTGTCGCCGTCTTTATCGCACCCATGGCGGGCTACGGCTTCTACTGCACAAGACGCTTCGGAGACGGCGAGGCAAACATTTGGTTCATACTCGGACTTCTCGGCTCGATGTCCGTCGGCGTAGGGCTTTTTAACATCGTCGGGATCATCATCAAGCAGTACCTCGGTCACCTCGTAACGCTCGTTTCCATCGTACTCGGCTTTGCGCTGATGGCCCTCGGAGTGTGCCTTTACTGAGCATATTGCACGAATTGCATTGCTTTTGCCGCATACATATTATATAATGTATACACACTTCTGTCATGGAGGCCCGGAAATGAAAAAGCTTGCTCCTCTGATGATCCTTATAATGCTGCTCACTCTGTGCGCCTGCGGTCGGCAATGCGGCGACGAGCCGTCCGAAAAGACGCCCGACTCGGTGCCGGAGGCTTGCAGCGCATACTATGACTACACCTCGCTTGAGCCGATCGTTTCGGAAAACAGCGATTTGCCGCTCTCGGACGACGCCCACATCGGCACGACCGACCACCTCGGTCTGTGGTACAAGGGCGAGTATTCGTTTATCAAGGCGGGCGGCGACGGCGGTTACACGGTCGATGAGCTGACGGACGGCAAAGGCAGCGAGCAAAGCGAATACGGCCGCTTCGCTTGGGACGGCGAACGCTATCACTGCATCCACCTCAAGGTAAGCGACGGCTTTGTCCCCGGCATTGTGAGCGAAGGCGGCGTGCTTTGGCTCGAAATAGACAGCGACTGCACCGCCGACACGGGCGTTGACGATGTATCGTATTTTTCGGGCTTTGACTGCGTTGTCATCACCGGAAGCGGAACGCTCACGCTTGAGCAGGGCATAGACTGCGGAAGCTCCGGCACGCCCTTCCCCGCCCTCATCGTAGACGGCGTGGATGTAAGCTGTCCCACCGTCTCCCTTGCGGCAAACTCAAGTCCCAAGGACGTACCGAACCTCGTCATGCTCGGCGGCTCGCTCACGGTCGATACCCTCATCGTTGAGGGCGACGTTGTGAACGCCGGAGGCGAGCTTTCCGTCGGAACGCTTGTGAACTGTCTGCGGCTCGTTTGCCGCAGTGGTGACACCGTACTTGACGGTTGGGGCGGCGTTGACGCCTTTGAGACGCAGAGGAGGTCGCTCCTGCTCTCCGGCGGCAGCTTCAAAACGGAGTGGCCGGACGAGGGTACCGACTACCTGCTCTGGAAGGGCAAGATAAGCTGTCAGGGCATAAAAAACTTTCCGACGGTGGAGGTCCTCGGCGACGAGCTGACGATGATCGACTCCATGGACGAAGGGTAATATAAGTCATACAAAAAACAGACGGTTCAATGCCACGGACTGATAACGAAGTACTAAAACAAACAATTTATCAGGTGTGGC
>CAVDMS010000062.1:0-9879 GCA_963610045.1 Bacteroidaceae bacterium | reverse complement strand
GCTTACGCCGACAGCTCCCTCGTCAGAGGGAGCCATGAGATGGTGCTATATTTGACGGGGTGGTTTTCGTCGGGACAAGGCAAAGCACACGGAGGAATACTATTTGTATTTCCCGTGTGCTTTAACGATGTATGGGCACAAATCAGCCCTACCCTTCCGCTCCTTATTTGACGGAGCGGATTTTCGCTCAGGCAAGGCGAATCCCGCAGGGAATACTTTCTGTATTTCCAAGGGCTTCAACGCCGCATGAGCGGAAATCAGCCCGTCAAATCGTTGGCATCCATTATGCGGACCGTGATGTCCATGGTTTCGCCGTCACGCCAAACGCGGAATTTCAGCTTGTCGCCGACCTCGCACTTGCTTTTTGCGTCTGCGATGTCGGAGGTCTCGGTGCAGCGCTTGCCGTTGACTCGTGTGATGATGTCGCCGGCGCAAAGCCCTTGCCGGAAAGCGTCGGACTTCTCGTTCACCTCGGAGACATACAGTCCGTTGGGGATGCCGTAGTACTCCGCGATCTCCTCGGTCACGGGGCCGACCGTTATGCCGATCGTCGCCCTGCCGTAGACGGCGCCGTCTTTCATTATGGCATTCACCACCTCCACCACGGTGTCGGTCGGGATGGCAAAGCCGATGCCCTCGACGCCCGATGCGGCGGAGATTATCTTCATGTTCGTTATGCCGATGACCTGCCCCTTGTCGTTTATGAGCGGACCGCCGGAGTTGCCCTCGTTTATTGCGGCGCTGGTCTGGAGCAGGCGCATGGTCTTGCCCTGATAGTTCACGGAGCGGTCAAGCGCCGACACTATGCCGTCGGTCATTGTGAGGCAATACTCCTCGCCGAGGGGGTTGCCTATCGCAATTGCGGTGTCGCCCACCGAGACACCGGAGGAGGGCGCAAAGCTTGCGGGCGTAAGCCCCTTTGCGTCGATCTTCAGCACTGCAACGTCGGTGTCGGCGTCGTAGCCGACAAGCAGAGCGTCATAGCTCTTGCCTCCGTACACTCCGACCTCGACAAAGTTGCAGTCCTCGATGACGTGGGTGTTGGTGAGGATGTAGCCGTCGGCGGAGGCGACGATGCCGGTACCCCAGTTGTAGCCGGTCTTGCCCTCGGCGGCAGCCTTTATATACACGATGCTCGGCGCGCACTTTTCATATATCTCGCCGTAGCTTAAAGTCTCGCCCTCGTTTTCGCCGACGACATCGAGCTTGAGGCTGCCACGCTCGGAGACCGTCTCCATCGGGACGGTGGAGGCGCTCTGCGTCGTACCGCCGCGGTACTGATATTCAAAAAAGTCGTGCCAGTCGTCGGGCATATTGCCGGAATCAAAGTCGTATGCGGGCATATCGCTTGCGTCGTCGCCGACGTCCCCGTCAGAGTAGGCGGGCAGCCCCCGCTGCATACCGATCGCAATGCCGGACAGCGTACACGACGCAAGCAGCAGCAGGACTATAAGCACGGAGAACACTCTCCGCAGGGCAGAGTGCTTTTTGCCGCTCTGCTTTTTCTCCTCCGGCAGGGGCTTGTCCTCTGCGGGAGCGTACCAGTTATCCGTTTCGTACCAATCCTTGTTCATATCGTTCTCCTTTTGCCTAAGGAACTGTGTTTTGCTTTTGGTGGCACAGTGTCATTGCCGTCAAAGGCTCACGTTTTCTCTCCCTCCGTCAAAATCTTGCGATTTTGACACCTCCCTCGTCAGAGGGAGGCATGAGTGCGGCGGTAGTTTTGCACCGGCAGGAGAAGGTTTTCGGCATTGTGTAAAATCGTTTTCTTTCTCAAAAAGCAGGACATCAGCCTGCGCTTTCCGACAGAGGGATGCTCCGTCCGATCACGCAAGCGGCAGGGTAAAGGCAAAGACCGTTATACCGTCCCGGCTCGACACCGCAATGTCCTCGTCATGGCTGTTGAGTATCGTTTTGACGAGGTACAGACCAAGCCCCACACCGTCCTTGTCCATGCTGCGGGAGCGGTCGGACTTGTGGAAGCGGTCAAAGATGTACGGCAGATCGTCCGGCGGGATGGTCTCGCCCCGATTCTTCACGGCGACGAACGCCTTGCCGTTCTTTTTATATACCCTAATGCTTATGGTGCTGCCCTTCTCTGCAAATTTAATTGCGTTGTCGGTCAGATTGTAGATGACCTGCGTTATCGAGTCGGCGTCCGCAAAGACCATGATGGGGTCTTCGGGAAGCTGGGGATCGACGTCGAGGTCCTTTTCCGAGGCTCGGCTCTCAAAGCTCAAAAGCGTCTTTAAGGTCAGCTCGGAGAGGTCAAACTTCGTGCGGCGGCTCTTGTCGGTCGCCTTGCTCTCCGCCTGCGACATATCGAGCATATTCCGCACGAGACGGGACAGCCTGTGCGTTTCGTCTGCGATCTTTTGCAGATAGCGCTCCTCCTGCTCCTTGGGAATCGTGCCGTCAAGTATGCCGTCGGCAAAGCCTGCGATGGTCGTCATCGGCGTTCGCAGCTCGTGCGAGATGTTGGCGATAAGCTCACGGCGGTTCTGGTCGGACTTTTGCAGCGCTTCCGTCATGGAGTTAAACGAGTCCACGAGCGTTCCTATCTCGCCGCCGCATTTGCCCTTCTTCTCAACTCTTGCGGTGAAGTCGCCGTGTGCGACCTTGCGGGAGGCGATGGCGAGCTGATCGAGCGGCTGCGCCAAGCGCTTTGAAAGCACGAGCGACAGAAGAATCGCCGCAAGTATGACCGCAAGCGACACGGCGATAATGACGCCCACGAAGGCTCGCCATGCGCCGAGGGCGCTCACGTCCTCACTCGATACGAACACATAGCCTGCGATGACCCCGCCGAGGCTTATGGGACGTGCGACAACGAACCTCTGCGTCATGTAGATGCCGCCGAGATCGGTAAGCTCGCTGACGTAGCGGGTGCTGCCGATAGCCTTTAGTATGCTTGCGGGGACCACCTTGCCCTCGTGCTGTCTGCAATGCAGCAGCTTGTCGGAGCAGGACACGATCTGCCCGTCGGCATCGCATATAAAAATGTGGTTGTTTGAGCTGTTTGCAACGGAGCTCAGCGTCATGCGGAGGTCCCAGCCGCTCAGGTCGCCGTCACGGCTGATCGCCGAGGCGGAGCGCACGACCTCGTTTGCGCTGGCGTCTAAGCGCTGCGTCGTATCGTCAACAAGATAATTCTCGCCGATAACGAAGAAGGCTATACCTATCAGCAGAAAGCAGCTCAGCACAAGCAGGGTCGTGGTGAGGAAATTGCGGAAAAATATACTGTTCATTTCACGACTTCAAATTTGTAGCCCACGCCCCACACGGTCTTTAATGACCACTTGTCGGACACGCCCTCAAGCTTTTCACGCAGGCGCTTTATATGTACGTCAACGGTGCGGGAGTCGCCGAAGTAGTCAAAGCCCCACACCTCGTCAAGAAGCTGGTTTCTCGTGAACACGATGTTGGGAGACGCAGCAAGGTGATACAGAAGCTCCATCTCTTTGGGCGGCGTATCCACACGCACGCCGTTTACAAGCAGCTCATAGGAATCGAGGTTCACAACGAGCTTGTCGAAGCAGAGCTTTTTCTCCTTGACGGTCTCCTCCGGCTCGCTGCGGCGCATGACGGCGTGGATCCTCGCAAGCAGCTCCTTTACCTCGAAGGGCTTGGTCATGTAATCGTCCGCACCCGTCTCAAGTCCGGTGATCTTGTCCGTCGTCTCGCCCTTTGCGGTGAGCATGATGATGGGAACGGAGGAGTCCTTGCGGATCTCACGGCAGACCTGCAGACCGTCCATCACGGGCAGCATGAGGTCGAGCAGCACGATGTCGGGCGAAAACTCCCGGAACAGGCTGACCGCCTTTCCTCCGTCATATGCAAGACAGACCTCAAAGCCGTCCCGCTCAAGGTAGAGCTGGATAAGCTCGGCAATGTTGATGTCGTCCTCGACAATAAGGGCTTTTTTATTCATATTCGTTACCCCCGAACGTAAAATTTCATACCGATTTACATTATATTATACATATGCGAAAAAAACAAAGGTGAATAAAATGTAACTTTTAAAGTTTACAAGCAGGCGGTTTTCGAGTATTATCGTTTTAGATAAAGGAGATTGATAGCATGAATGATTTTACGCTTTGCGTGCCGTGCCTGCTGGGGCTTGAGGGTCCCATCTCGGACGAGCTTCGGCGTCTCAAGCTAAGCGGCGTCCGCTCCGAAAACGGCAGAGTATATTTTTCCGGCGACGCAATGGCGCTCGCCAAGGCAAACATAAACCTTCGCATCGGCGAAAGAGTGCTTATCGAGCTTGGCAGGTTCAAGGCGGAAAGCTTCGACGAGCTGTTTGAAAGGACCAAGGCGCTCCCGTGGGAGGAGCTTATCCCCCGCAATGCCGCCTTCCCCGTCAAGGGCTACAGTCTTAACTCAAAGCTGTTCTCCGTTTCCGACTGTCAGAAGATAATCAAAAAGGCGGTCGTCGAGCGCCTGAAAAGCGTCTACGGCATCGAGTGGTTCCCGGAGGACGCCGAGACCTATCAGATACAGTTTTCGATAATGAAGGACGTCGTGTCCATGTGCATCGACACCTCCGGCGCCGGGCTTCACAAGCGAGGCTACCGTCCGGCGCACAACGCAGCTCCCTTAAAGGAAACGATGGCGGCCGCAATGGTGACGCTCTCCCGCTACCGCGGCAGAGAGGATTTCTGCGACCCCTTCTGCGGCAGCGGCACCATACCCATCGAGGCGGCGCTCATCGCAAAAAACAGAGCGCCGGGCATCTCCCGACGCTTCTCGGCAATGGATTGGACGACACTTGACCAAAGCGTCTGGAGCCTTGCGGTCGAGGAGGCTCGCTCAAGGGAGTTTTCCGGCGATTACAGGATAGTCGGCTCGGACATAGACCCGGCTGCCCTGCGTATCGCAAGGGAGAACGCCGTGCGTGCCGGGGTGGACGACGTGGTGCGCTTTGAAAAGGCGGACGCATCGGAGTTTGCCCGCAAGACCGAGAACGGCATCATCGTAACGAACCCGCCCTACGGCGAGCGCATCATGGAAAAGCAGGAGGCGGAGGCGCTGTACCGCAGCTTCGGCAAGGCGTGGAGCGCCACGGAAAACTGGAAGCTGTACCTTCTGTCCTCGCACACGGAGTTTGAGCGCTGCTTCGGCACCCCCGCCACCAAAAAGCGCAAGCTCTATAACGGCATGATAAAATGCGATCTGTTCATGTATTTTTGAGTGTTCTTTTCATCCTCAAGTACGTTTTTGATTATTAAAAATAAACGCCGCAGGTTTCTCTGCGGCGTTTATTTATCCCCACATCCCCTCCCACAACGGCGCTTTCTCTCAAAGGGAAGGCAAAATGATAAATTATATGAATTTAAACCGGAGCCGTTTGATAAATTGAGCCGATCGAAAACAAACCCGTAGTCCGCACAGGCGTCAAGCCGAAATACAGCATAAGCACCCTGCGTCTTAAGACGGAGGGTGCTTATGCTTATGTCAGACTTCTTTTCCGACCTGATACGCCTTTTCCAGTGCGGGATGTCCGGCAATGTCGCCGACGTCATTGACGCCTCCCGCAAAAACGGTCGCCGCCAACTCGCAGCGCGGGAAGCAATCGACCCATCCCTGTATGACCTTCTCGGTGCCTTCCACCGTCTCCGGCTCGTCCTCCGCCGCCGTGGCAAGGAGGTACGCCTTGGTAAAGGCATAGTCGGTGTCAAAAAGCGGATTTGAGCGGTCAAGCATGGTTTTGAGCTGACCACTGGCGCTGTAATAGTAAACGGGTGTTACGAACACCAACACGTCGGCGTCGTGCATTTTTGCGGCGATTTCCACCGCATCGTCATTGATGACGCAGCGGCCTAAGCGTAGGCAGGCAAAGCAGCCCTTGCAGAAGCCGTACTGCTTTTCCCGAAGATGCACGGTCTCGACCTGATTTCCCGCCTCCCGTGCGCCCTTGGCGAAAGCGTCCGCCAGAGTCTCCGAATTGCCGCCCTTGCGGGGACTGGCAGAGAGGATCAACACTTTTTTGTTCACGTCAAAACACTCCTTGCGTCTTATTTTTGAACTGTAGTGTTTATTGTAGCACCTGAACCTGACTTCAGGTCAAGTGCTTTGAAAAATTTCTCCCTCAGTCGTATCGCTCTCCACCTCGACGTCGGAGCAATACATCTCCTCGCACTCCCGCTGCGCTTCGATTATCGTTCTCAGCGCCTTTTCCGAGGCTCTCATCATTTTATAGTACATTTCTTCAAAATCAGGCATTATCTCACCTCCCGTGCATATTTTATGCGAATTTCGCATAAAAATCAATATGCGATTATTGCATATCATAGAATCTTGCAGGGTGATTCTTATGTACAAGCGACTGCGTGACCTGAGAGAGGATGCCGACTTAAAGCAGCGGCAGCTTGCCGAGCTGCTGAGCGTGAGCCAAGCGACCTACTCCCGCTACGAAAGCGGCGAGCTGGACGTTCCGAGTTCCGTCCTCATCCGTCTTGCGGACTTTTACTCCGTCAGCGTTGACTACATCCTCGGCAGGACCGACAAGCGCAATCTGCCACGATAGGAGCCGCAAATGCAGCAGTTTAAACGTATCCGGGATTTGCGGGAGGACGCAGACCTCACTCAGAAGCAGGTCGGCGAGGCGATAAACGTCCCGCAGCGAACATACGCATATTACGAAAGCGGTCAGCGCATGGTGCCGCCGCAGGTCCTCATCCGCCTTGCGGACTTTTACTCCGTCAGCGTGGACTACATCCTCGGCAGGACAGACAAACGAAACGACAACTAAATCAAAAAGCCGTAGGCGGTGCCTACGGCTTTTTGATTCAAATCACTTGGTGTAGTTGTCGAAATAGCCCTGGATGTAGATTATCGGGGTACCCTTGTCGCCGGAGCCGGAGGTCAGGTCGCACAGCGAGCCGATGAGGTCGGTGAGCTGCCTGGGGGTCGTTCCCTCGGACGACATATCGCCCTTGAGGTCTGCGTCCTTCTCCCTGATCTTCTCGGAGATCGCCGCCTTGAGCGCCTCGCCCGAAAGCCCCGCAAACTCGTTGTCCGCAAGGTACTTGAGCTTCAACTCGTTCGGCGTTCCGCAAAGCCCGGAGGTGTAGCCGGGGGAGACCACGGGGTCTGCAAGCTCCCAGATCTTGCCCGCCGGATCCTTGAATGCACCGTCGCCGTACACCAGCACCTCGATGCGCTTGCCGAGCCTTTCAAAAAGCAGCTTCTGCACACGCTCAACAAAGCTCTGGCAGTCCACGGGGAAGAGCTTCACCGTGTCCTCGGTCGCCTTGTTGGAACCGAGAAGACCGCAATAATTATTGTAGCCGCTGTCGCCGACCGGCTCGTTGAGAATGTCGTCGAGACCGCAGACGGTGTTTGCGCCCGCCTTCTTAAGCTGGCGCTTCGTTCTCGCCCTCGTGTGGATGTCGCAGCACAGCACGTCCTTCGTGTAGTCAAGGATCGTCGCCGCTCTGTTGGCGAACACGATCTCGCAGTCGCAGCCGCAGTCGGTGATGAGCTGCTTGTAATATGCAACGTAGTCAACGCCGGTGAAGGGGTGGGGATTGTAGCCGAACAGCTCACGGTAGCGCTCCTCACTGAGAACGTCGGTGTAGGGATCGACGCCCTTTTCGTCGAGCATATCGACGTCAAACAGGTGGTTGCCGACCTCGTCGGAGGGGTAGCTGAGCATGAGGGTTATCTTCTTTGCGCCCTTGGCGATGCCTCTCAGACAGATGGCAAAGCGGTTGCGGCTGAGGATGGGGAAGATGACGCCGATGTGTCCCGACGGAAACTTTTGGCGCACGTCCTGTGCGATGTCGTCCACGCTTGCGTAGTTGCCCTGCGCCCTTGCGAGGATGGACTCGGTAATGCCCAAAACGTCCTTTTCGCCGACGGTGATGCCCTCCTGCTCGATGCAGTTGCAAAGGCAGTCGCACACGATCTGCGCAAGGTCGTCGCCCTCTCGGATGATGGGCGCTCTCACGCCTCTGACAACGGTTCCGATTGTTCTTTCCATTTGCTTCTCCTTGTCCGCCGATGATCGGCTCATAAAAAATCACGAAGGGTATTTTAGCACAGGGAGCATGGCGTGTCGAGTATTTTTCTTGAAATTTCAGTGAATTTTTGTGGTATTCAAAAACGCCCGCACCGTCATTTTTCGAAATTTGTATAAACTTTTTGCGCATAAGTGTTGATTTGTTCAGCATAGTGTGTTATTATTATAACACACATCCGCCGAGGACGGCGCCCCCCGCCGTCCGCCCCGGAGCAGGAAAGCCCCCTGCTCCGGGGCCGTTGTGTTTTTCGAGGCTTTTTCGGCGAAAAAAGAGGCATCATTTGATGCCTCTTAATAATTATTTTGCGTGGTAGAGCTTTTTTGCCTGATACTTCGGCTCGTAGGTGATATTAACGCCGAGCTTTTGGAACAGGTTCTCGTCCACCCTCGACAGGATGACCGTCGAGTGCGCCTCGCAGCCACGGAGCTTGCCGAGCTGATCGGTCGCCAGCTCCGCAAGCGGATTCGTGACGGCGCAGATCGCCAGTGCGATAAGCAGCTCGTCGGTGTGCAGCCTCGGATTGTGGTTGCCGAGATGCTCGACCTTGAGGTGCTGTATGGGTTCGATGACGCTGGGGGCGATGAGCAGCAGCTCCTTGTTGATGCCCGCAAGCTTCTTGAGCGAATTCATAAGGCAGGCGGAGCTTGCGCCGAGCAGGGAGCTGGTCTTGCCCGTGACTATGCTGCCGTCCGGCAGCTCAAGCGCCACGGCGGGAGCGCCCGTCTCCTCCGCTCTTGCATTCGCCGCTGCGACCACGGGACGGTCGGCGGAGGAAATGTCGTGCGAATTCATTATAAGCTCGATCTTGCGCAGCTCTTCGGGAGAGCCGAGACCCTGACGCAGGGCGCAGGCGGCGGCATAGTAGCGGCGGATGATCTCCTGACGGGACGCCTCCTTGCAGGCGTCGTCGTCGCTGATGCAGAAGCCCGCCATGTTGACGCCCATGTCCGTGGGGCTTTTGTAGGCGCTCTCGCCGTAGATCCTCGTCAGAATGGCGTTGAGTACCGGGAATATCTCCACGTCACGGTTGTAGTTGACGGTGGTGACACCGTAGGCTTCGAGGTGGAAGGGGTCTATCATGTTCACGTCGTCGAGGTCGGCGGTCGCCGCCTCGTATGCGAGGTTCACGGGGTGCTTGAGCGGAAGATTCCAAATGGGGAAGGTCTCAAACTTCGCATAGCCCGCATCGACGCCACGCTCATGCTCATGGTAGAGCTGGCTTAGGCAGGTCGCCATTTTGCCGCTGCCGGGACCGGGTGCGGTCACGACGACGAGGCTGCGCTCTGTTTCGATGTAATCGTTTTTGCCGAAGCCGTCCTCGGAGACGATGAGCTTCACGTTGGAGGGGTAGTCGGGGATTATGTAGTGGCGGTAGACCCTCACGCCGAGCGACTCAAGGCGCTTTTGGAACTTCTCCGCCGCAGGCTGACTGCGGTAGTGCGTGATGACGACGCTGCCGACGTACAGTCCGATGCCCCGGAATGCGTCGATAAGCCGCAGCGTGTCCTCGTCGTAGGTGATGCCGAGGTCGCCCCGGCGCTTGCTGCGCTCAATGTCGTCCGCCGAGATGGCGATGACGATCTCCGCCTCGTCCTTCATCTTGAGCAACATCTTCACCTTGCTGTCCGGCTCAAAGCCCGGAAGCACCCTCGACGCATGGTAATCGTCGAACAGCTTGCCGCCGAATTCAAGGTACAGCTTGCCGCCGAATTTTCTTATCCTGTCCCTGATGTTCTGGGACTGCATCTGCATATATTTTGCGTTGTCAAACCCGATCTTCACCTTAAAAGCCCCTCCGAAAATTCAATAAATACAAATAAAAATTTTACCCCATCGGCTCTTTTTCGTCAAG
>CAVDMS010000061.1:2933-9955 GCA_963610045.1 Bacteroidaceae bacterium | reverse complement strand
AGAAAGGACAAAAAATCATGGCAGAGGCGGAGTTTGGATGCTCCCCTTATGCTTAGACCCAAAGGAGGTGCGTTCCGTGAACGATACCGTAAAAAAGATTTTGCCCGCAGCGGCGGCAGTCGCCGCAGCAGCCGGGACACTGTGCTTTCTGACCGCCCCCGGCAGAGCGGGAAAGGCTCAGAAAAAGCCGTTTATGTACAAGAATTTTGCCCACAGAGGACTGCACAGCAGGGACAAGTCGATACCCGAAAACTCGCTTGCCGCCTTTGAGCGTGCCGCCTCCGCAGGCTACGGGATGGAGCTTGACGTTCAGCTCAGCCGTGACGGAGAGGTGGTCGTGTTCCATGACGACGACTTAAAGCGTGTGTGCGGAGTGGAGGCAAAGGTCGCAGACCTGACGCTTGAGGAGCTTAAAAAGCTTCGGCTTTGCGGCACAGAGGAGACGATACCGCTGTTTTCCGAGGTACTCAAGTGCGTTCGGGGCAGGGGTGCGCTCATCGTCGAGCTGAAAAACGGCAAGCGCAACAAGGAGCTTTGCGAAAAGACCTATGAGCTTCTGCGCTCGTACTCCGGCGAATACTGCATCGAGAGCTTCAACCCCTTCATCGTGCGTTGGTTTAAGCGCAATGCGCCCGAAGTCCTGAGGGGACAGCTTGCAAATCCCCCGGAGGACTACAAGGGCGAGGTAAACCCCGTGACCGGCTTCCTGCTCGGATGCGTGCTGCTTAATTTCCTCTCCAGACCGCAGTTTATCGCATACAAGATCGGACGCAAGCCCTTCACCGTCAAGCTCTCGGAGCTTTTCGGCGCAATGCGTGTTTGCTGGACGAGTCACGAGTGGATGAACGAAAAGGGCAACCACACCGTTATATTCGAGTTCTATAAGCCCAAGCTCAGCTATAAAAAGTGAAAATAAAAAAGACACGGCGATGCCGTGTCTTTTTTATATGCGCAAAGCCCTCAGTCGGCTTCGCAGTAGAATATGATGTCGGCTTTGCCCTCCTGCTTTGTGTGGCGGTAGACGTTCGTGTCCAGTCCGCCGATGTAAAAGCCGGAGCCTAGATAGAAAAGACAGGCTCCCGGATTGTTGTCCTGCCCCTGCGTATACAGTCCGCAGTAGCCGTTTTCTGCGGCAAGCTCCTTTGCCTTTCGGATCAAAAGGGTTCCGACGTGCTGCCTGCGGCAGCTTCCCTTGACCTTCAGATCGTACAGGTACATATATTTAAAGAATCCGGGCTGTAATATCGCAAGCCCGACGCAGTCGTCGCCGTCGTAAGCGCCGAGGAAAATGCTGTCGGACATTGCGTCGAAGTCGTAGTTTTCGTCGGGGAAGCACATCTCCGTGACGTCCTCCGGCGCATAGCGAAGAAGCTCGTATGTCCATTTGCCGCCGTCATACGACGGGATGATCCTCCCGAACAGCGGAAACGGCTCGTTCGGGATGTTGATGTCTGCCTTGTGCCGTGCGTCGATCATTCGTACATTTATCATTTGTTCTCCTCCATAGGATAGAATTTGCCCGAAGTTAAATGTGTCTTGTAGCAGCGGTAGTTTCCGACGCACACGAAGCCGCATTCCAGCGCCGCAGGCTCGGCATCATCGTCGCAGAAGAAGGTCATCACTCTGCCGTTTCTGCGCTTTGCGTCGGCTTTGGCGGCACTCAAAAGCTCCGTAAAAAGCCCGTGGTCATAGGCGCCGCTTTTCGTGTCAACGCCGAAGATCTCGAACCATCCGTCCCCAACCTTCGTGTAATAGACCGCTCCCGACAGAGCGCCGCCCTCCTCCTTTGCGAGTATGACCCAACGGTCAAGGGCGTCGAGCATCCGTTCCGAGTTCCAGTACATATCGTCCTCGACCTGAGCGTGAAGCTCCCGGAAAAGCCCGTAGTTTTCTCTGCCGATGCGTATTACGCCGCCGCTTGTCTCCGCATTGCAGCCGTCGAGAAACGCCGTGTTGTTGCAGGCGCTCTCGATGCATTCAAAGCCGTGCTGCGCAAGGAAGGTCACAGCCGACACGTTCTCCGCAGGAAAGCCCAGATACAGGTCGAAGCCGGGAAAGCGCTCCCCGGCAAAGCTCAGAAACTCCGCAAGCGCCTGCTCCGGTGCCGTGCCGACGCAAAAGGCAGCGGCCGAAAGGTAGCGCTCCTCAGGGAGCAGGTAGTGTTGGATAAGCCCCCGCACCTCGCCCTCATGCTCGAACAGCAGAACGCCCTCCGTTTCACGCTCGAACGCCTCACGCGAGCGCTCGACGAACATCGCCTTGGTCTTGATGCCGTCGCAATAGGTCGGGTAGCCGGAGCTTTTAAGGTCGCTCGCAAGCCCGTATGCAAAATCAATATGCGTTAAAAACTCCTGCTTTGAGCATGGACGCAGCATTTTCTCACCGCCTTTTAGATGTGTTCGGGAAATTATAAGATCAGTCGGTAACGGTCAAGAGCATCAACATTGCCCTCATATGTAAATCCGTGCTTCACGGCGACCGCTTTACTCGCAATTTGCCGTGCGTCACACTCAATGACACAGCTTTTAACGCCTAAATGACGGGCATATTCCACCATTGCGCTCGTCAGCTCATCGGCAATGCCTTTTCCCCAAAAGTCCTTGCTCAGTATCCATCCGAGTTCATATGCTTCCGTGTCGAAGGGGTGAAAGACAACGTGACCGATCACCTTGCCGGAATGCCTCCAAACGACCGCATAAACGAGCGGCGGATCGCACGACCCGGCTTCTTTAATGAAATTTACGGTCTTGTCCATATCAAAGGTCGGCTCTATATACTTCATAACATCGGCATCGTAAAGGACCGAATATAAATCTCCGGCATCGTCGACACACAGGTTCCTGATAATGCATCTCTCTGTTATCAGCTCCATAGCAGACCGCACGCTCCGTCTTTTAGATGCCGCTATTATATCATTTTACGGGGCAAGCAGGCAATGTTAATTTGCGTTGCTTGCGGCAGAGCGCTTATCGTGCTATTGTGAATGTAAGCATAAGGGGAGCATCCGAACCCCGTTTTTAAGCGGATATGAGCGCCGCAGGCTTCGTTTTGCTCAATCACAAGGCACAAAGCCTTCCTCAATCGCAAAGCCTTGCCTGCAACGCACATCTCTCGCTTAAAAATCTACGACCTCTTTTTGTTCTTCACTAAAGAGGCTACCAACATATTTCAAGGAACGACAGCAAAAAGTAAGATTTAAAAATTACGGCAGAGGCGGAGTTCGGATGCTCCCCTTATGCTTAAGGAGTGTGACACATTATGTTTGGTGAAAACCTAAAGACGCTCAGAAAACAGAAAGGCTTTTCGCAGGAGGAGCTGGCGGCGAGGCTTCATGTGGTCAGGCAGACCGTCTCAAAATGGGAGAAGGGGCTGTCCGTCCCCGATGCCGACGCCCTGATCCGTCTTGCCGAAGTGCTGGAGGTGTCCGTCAGCGAGCTGCTGGGTGCGAAGATCGAAAACGAAAACGCCTCCGCCGACGTAGCGGAGCAGCTCTGCAGAATAAACGAGCAGCTTGCGATAAGAAACCGCCGCTCACGTCGAATTTGGAAGGCGATTGCAATAATACTGGCGGCGATCGTGGTCATAAACGCCGTCGCCGTGATCCTGTTCAGCGTGTCGAAAGACAGCGGCACCACCGAAAACGACCCGCCGCAGGTCAGCGACGAGGCGGTTGAAGTGAAGAATGAAGAATGAAGAATGAAGAATGAAAAAGTGAAAATCGGCAAGCGTTAAATAACGCTTACCGATTTTTGGCGGAGAAGGAGGGATAACGCTTTTGCTTTGCAAAAGCGTGCGTCCTTGCAGCGTAGCTGCTGCGGACCTTTCGCCTAAAAACGTGCCGCCGGCACGTTTTCTTCACGGCGAAACCCACTTTGGGTTCAAATCCCTCCCGTTGCTGATTCCAAAATACAAGCCCCCATCGAAAGATGGAGGCTTGTATTTTGGCAAAGAACCGTAATTTTGATAGAAACCGTGTAAGGGGGCGCAACTTCGGTTCAGAGGGGGTGCAGTTCTCGATTTAAGGGGTACAAATTAGCGTTGTTTAGTATATCAGATGCAACAATCTTTCCATTTTGCTGTCCCACTCTCTGCTGGAATCGGCGCACTCTTTCAGTTCGATTTCGACTTCAGCATTTATCGGCAAGTTTTTCTTATAGCGGATGGTATGCTCAAGGCTTGCCCAGAAGTCCATAGCGATTGTACGGAGTTGTATCTCCACCGGCACATGGATTTCTTTTTCCGCAAAGAATACCGGCAGCCGGATCGTCAGGTGCAGACTGCGATAGCCATTTGGCTTAGGGTGTGAAATATAATCTTTCTCTGTGATAATTTCAATGTCAGACTGATCTTTTAAGCACTTTGCCAAAAAGAACACATCCTCCTCGAAAGAGCAGATCACCCGCACACCGGCAACATCCGTGATATTTGCCTGCATGGTCGGAAAATCCAGAGGAAGTCCGCGCTTGTGCATCTTATTCATAATGCTGGACGGCGACTTCAAGCGGCTTTTCATACTTTCTATCGGATTGCGGTCATGCTGCAATGAAAATTCTTCGTTCAGAATTTCCAGCCTGCTTTCAAGTGCTTTCAGTGCGCAGCGGTATTGCAGCATGACTTCCTGATACCTGCGATTTTCACTTAAAAGGTGCTGGCACTGCAAATCATCCAAGCCTTTGTCTGCCGCAACCGTCAAACCAAATAGATTTTCACTCATAGCTTCTCCATTCCGCAGGGATAGGCGCTTTGCGCTGTCTGCCGCTCTTTTGTTACGACCGATAAAAGCTGTATCCACCGGAGAGATGGGCACAGGTGAAGCCGTACTGCGTTAAAAGCCGGCAGGCAAGATAACTACGGAGCCCTGTCTGGCAATTCACATAGACGGGCTTGTCCCGCTCTAACTCGTCCAAATGCTCTCGCAGATCGTCCAGCGGAATATTGCGGAATCCATTCAAGTGCCCGCACCGATATTCGCCTTCCGTACGGATGTCCAGCAGCGTCGCACTGCCATCGCAGGGCAAGTCCTCAACATCATTCCAATGGAACTGCCGCACCTTCCCGCTCTCCAAATCCTCGATCATAAAACCGGCCATATTGACCGGATCCTTGGCGGAGGAATAGGGCGGCGCATAGGAAAGATCAAGCTCGGTCAGTTCCAGTGCTGTCATTTTGGTGCGAATGGCCGTTGCCAGTACATCAATGCGCTTGTCCACGCCGTCGCCGCCAATGATCTGCGCACCGAGCAGCCGCAGGCTTTCTTTTTCATACAGTACCTTCATTGCCATAGACTGTGCGCCGGGATAATAGGCAGCGTGGGATGCCGGGAACAATACGACTTTGTCGTAAGCGATCTCTGCTGCCTGCGCTGCCTTCTCATTGATCCCCGTGGAGGCCGCTGTCAAGCCAAACAGTTTCAGAACAGACAATAAGTGTTGACAAAATTATACTTACAAATTATAATATCAAAGAATTAAGCCTTAAAAAGTCTTTTTGTTTGACAAACAAAGCGCTTTTGCATTACTGAGAAAGAGGTACAGAGTAACAATGAATTTCGCCGATAATTGGTATGAAATTCCCAAAGCAATCCAAGACAAATTGACAGAAGCTACGGTTTTTTATTCCTGTGAATGGTATGAGTACAACAAAGCGCGGAACGAAATGATTCTCTATTGTTGGGATGACAGTTATATTATAGCTGTAAGAATCAAAAAAGTTTTATTCTTAAAAGGCGGCATCCTTGACTCTGAACCGTTTTGTTTCCGGAATAACGACAGCTTTGAAAAACAACAGAGATTTCTGAATCAATTCTGTAATTTGGTAAAAAAAGAACGAATGTCGGATTGGATACAAACAGAAATATCTGCAAATTTTTTGTCGTATCCGACCGGCGCAGTCGTATTCGGAGCGGGTAATTTCATGCTGACTCTGGAAAACTGTTCAGATGAAGAATTATTACAGAAAATGCATTCCAAAAACAGAAACATGATTCGAAGGGGAATGCGAGAAGGTATTACTGTCAGCCGGAGCGGAAAGAATCTCATCTCTGATTATAAGAGCGTAGAGGATCAGGTATGGGAGCGTCAAGGTAGACCGACACGCGAAATTGAACATTACAGCGATATTGTACAATATATGCCGACTACTTCATCGGTAGCTGTCGCTTACAATCAAGCGGGAGTGCCTGAAGCAGGAGTTTTGTTCTTATATACTAACGCAATGGGATATTACCATCATGGGGCAAGCAGAACAGATCATACGGTTGGCGCGCACAATTATTTGTTGTTCCGACAGTTATGCTATCTGAAAAACAACGGCGTAAAAAAAGTGTGCTTTGTCGGTTACAGACGCGAATCCGAACATGGACGAAACTCAAAAGCGGACAGCATACAAAAATTCAAAGAAAAATTCTCCGATCAAACTCTCGAAACTTTTGGATTTAAAGTGGAGTTTAATAAGCTTAACTATAAACTATACCGTTTTGCAAATATGATAATCAATAAAGAGCAATATGAAGACCTTTATGACAGCCGCAGCAAAAATTATCCCGAATATAACAAGCGGTAAAATTAATTTCCCGACATTCTTTAAAAAACGACTCCACATTTGCGCGCCGAGTCCTGCAAAAAGCAACGCCTCCGATCATCGGTTTTTTATTTCCGGTGACGGAGGCTTTTTTTGTTCTGCAAAGAGGAAGATGATACCGATTCCGTCTATATCGGAGAATCCGAAACTGTACAAGATAGGCTCATCCAGCACATTCGGGATTACAATGCCGAAAAGGAGAAATTCTACTGGACAACAGCGGTTATTTTTTTAGGTCGTGATTTGAACAAAGATCTCATCCGTTATCTTGAAGACCGTTTCGTTCAGATTGCTCGTGAGTGCAAACGATATAATGTGTTAACTAAAAACACCTACAGTCGTACCGTTATGAAAGAAGCTCATATTGCAGCGATGGAGGAGTTCATTGACAATGTACGAGTCCTGATAAATGCATTGGGATATAAAGTTCTTGAGCCTACGGT
>CAVDMS010000061.1:0-2923 GCA_963610045.1 Bacteroidaceae bacterium | reverse complement strand
CACCCAAGATGATGAAATTCTTTATCTAAGCACTGGTGCTGCTAAAGCTACCGGCATCGTTACAACGGAGGGTTTTGTCCTTCTTGCCGGATCTGTAGTAAACGAAAAGGTGTCGGAGAAGTCTCTTAGTAAAGGTGCGATTGCACTTCGGAAAAAGCACATCAATTCTGGAAAGGTCAAAGACTTGACAACAACAGAAGATATCCTTTTTTCAAGCTCATCAGCGGCGGCCGACTTTGTTACCGGGTACAGCGTTAGTGGTCCCGCCATGTGGAAAAATGCAGTTGGAAAACCATTAAAAGAAATCGAATCAAGATAATCCGTAGGTGAACCTTTTAATTATTCTATGAAAAATTAAAAAGTTAGGATGAATGGGTTCACTTTTTCCGGCGGCAGCGTTTGCCAGAAACTCCATAAACGAAAAAAAGCGAGGTCGGCAGGTTCACATTTGAACCCACTAACCTCGCTTTTGGCTTTATATCAAGGGATTTTCATATGGAATAATTAAAAAGTACGCAGGCTATTGTATCATAGCCTGCGTACTTACGTGGCGGAGAAGGAGGGATTTGCTTTTCTGCGGAAAAGCCACGGCGGTTGCAACAGTCCCCCGGACTGTTGCTAAGAGCCGCCTTTCAAATCCCTCCAACGGTCAATGCATAAAAAAGCAGCCCTACCTGTGGTAGGGCTGCTTTTTTATGGCGGAGAAGGAGGGATTTGAACCCTCGAAACCCTTATGGGGTTTACACGATTTCCAATCGTGCGCGCTCGGCCGGACTACGCGACTTCTCCGAGTTTAAGTTTATTCACTTACAGCTTGTGTATTATAATGCACTTTTACTCTAAAGTCAAGCACTTTTTTGCCCGTTGCAAGCGCTGCCGCACTGTGTTAAAATTGCAATATATTCTATACGACAGGAGAACGGACTATGGAGAACAAGCGCTGGTACAAGGAAATGGCGGTCTATCAGATCTGGCCCCGCTCCTTCTGCGACGGCAACGGCGACGGGATCGGCGATCTTTGGGGCGTGCTGCAAAAGCTTGACTACATCAAAAGCCTCAATGTGGACGGCATCTGGTTTTCACCGCTCTACCCGTCCCCGAACGCCGACTACGGCTACGATATTTCCGACTACAAAAACATCCACCCCGACTACGGCGACCTCGACGTCTTTAAGCAGGTGCTTGACGGCGCTCACGAGAGAGGTCTGCGTGTCTTTATGGACCTCGTGATAAACCACACCTCCGACGAGCATCCGTGGTTTATCGAGAGCAAAAAGGGCAAGGACAACCCCTATCACGATTACTACTACTGGCGCCCCGGCAGGAGCCTCCACCGCCCGCCGAACAACTGGGACAGCCTCTTTGAGGGCGGTGCCTGGGAGTATGACGAGGGGCTTGACGAGTGGTATCTCCACATCTTCTCGAAGAAGCAGCCCGACCTCAATATGTCCAACCCCAAGGTGCGTGAGGAGGTCAAGAGCATCATGCGCTTTTGGCTCGACATGGGCGTTGACGGCTTCCGTGAGGACGTCATAACCTACATCTCCAAGGTCGAGGGGCTGCCCTCCGCAAAGATAAAGCTGCCCGCCGCAACGGGTATGGGCTACTACACGAACGGCCCTCACGTCCACGAGTACCTTGCCGAGTTTAAGCGTGACGTGCTTGACTTTTACGACTGCTTCACCGTCGGCGAGGGTCCCCGCATGGAGCCGGAGGTTGCACTGAGCTACGTCCGTGAGGGCAAGGATCAGGAGCTTAACATGATGATAAACTTCGCCCACATGGAGGCGGACTGCTTCATCACCGACTTTTTGCAGCGTCCCTTTGACCTGAGAAAGCTGAAAAAGGCGTTCACCAAGTGGCAGGACGGTATGTACGGCAAGGGCTGGAATGCGCTGTACCTTGAAAATCACGACCACCCCCGCATAATCAGCCGCTACGGAAGCGAGCGCTACCGCACGGAAAGCGGCAAGATGCTTGCCGCAAGCTATCTGTTCCAGTGCGGCACACCCTTTGTCTATCAGGGTCAGGAGATCGGTATGCTTAATAACCGCCTTACCTCCATCGACCTGTACAAGGACATCATGGTGAAAAATAACGCCCGTATCGCCCGCAAGCTCGGCTTGCCCGCCTCCAAGGTGTTGGAGCTTGCGCAGAAGTCCACCCGTGACAACGCCAGAACGCCGATGCAGTGGAGTGATGCCGAGTACGCAGGCTTTTCGACCGCAACGCCGTGGTTCTACGTCAACGCAAACTACAAGGAGATAAACGTCGAAAGCCAGCTTGACGACCCCGATTCGCTGCTCAACTTCTACCGCAGCGCACTTCAGTTCAGACGTGACAATCCGCTCGTCATCTACGGCAGGTACAAGGAATATTACCCCGAAAGCAAGGAGCTTTACGTCTACGAGCGCAGCTACGACGAGCGCCGTCTGCTCGTTGTCTGCTCCTTCACTGAGGAACCCGTGCGCTTCGATGCCCCCGCCGACTACGAGCTTGAAAAGGGCAAGCGGGTGTTTGCGAACTATGAAGAAAACTACATCATATCCAACGGCTTCACCACGAGACCGTATGAAATGAGGGTGTATCTGTTTTGATGAGAAGAAAAGACCGTGAGATAACCGAGCCGTCGGAGATAACGGCTCTCGTCGAGCGCTGCGATACGCTGCGTCTCGGCTTCTGCGACGGGGACAAGCCCAAGGGCGGTACGACATAGGGATAAGTCGGTTTTGAGCGGCTCTTTTCCGCCCATACTTCATAAAAAATCTCGGTAATACACAAAGTATTGCCGAGATTTTGTTATTTTGTCTGAACGAAAAATATCTCGCTCAAAACTGCCATGCACCCTGTAAAATTGGATTTTGTTCTGTGGCAAGGCAAAAAGCGCAGGAATAATGGATATATATTTCGAGCATTTTTAACG
>CAVDMS010000060.1:0-10289 GCA_963610045.1 Bacteroidaceae bacterium | reverse complement strand
CTCTTTGTCGGCACCGATTTCAATATGGAGCAGGACCTCGTTCCGAGGAGCGGCTACGATATAATTACGCTCAGAGTGAACAGCCTGCACCGCAGCCGCAGCCCGAAGGCAATGTGCCACAACGTCAAGGCGCTTGTAAACGTGTTCAGAGGCAAGCATAAGGCGAAGAAGATACTGCGCTCCTTTTCACCGGACATTGTACTCGGTACCGGCGGATACGTCTGCTATCCCGTGCTTAAAGCGGCGTCCGAGCTTGGCATACCGACGGCGGTGCATGAAAGCAATGCCGTTCCGGGACTTACCACAAAAATGCTCAGTGAGGTCGTAGATGTGATAATGGTCGGCTTCGAGGAGTGCAAAAAGTACTATAAGCAGCCTGAAAAGGTGGTCGTCACGGGAACGCCTGTGAGGGGCGAATTTGGACGCTGCACAAAGCACTCGGCAAGAGAGGAGCTTGGGATCCCCGTCGAAGAGCGACTTGTGGTCTCGGTCTGGGGCTCGCTCGGCGCTTCAAAAATGAACGAGATCATGTGCAGGTTTATTGAGCTTGCGGGGAAAAATCCCGGCTTCAGGCTCATACACTCGGCAGGCAGCGACGGCTACGCCGGAATGGAGGCTAAACTCCGTGAAACCGCACCCGATCACGAAAAGTACGGCATGGAGGTCAGAGAGTACATCTATGATATGCCGAGAATTATGGCGGCTGCCGACCTCGTGCTTTGCAGGGCGGGGGCATCGACCATATCGGAGCTTACATATATGCATAAGCCGACGGTGTTCGTACCGTCGCCGAATGTGACGAACAACCATCAGTACAAAAACGCAAAGGTCGTCGAAAATGCAGGCGGCGCAAAGCTTTTCGAGGAAGCGGGTCTCACTGCGGAAACCCTTCTCGGTGAGGTCAGAAGCATCCTCGGCGACGAAAAGGAGCTGTGCGCCATGTCTGACTCGATGGCAAAGCTTGCGGTGAACGACGCAACGGCAACCATAATTGAAAAGCTGCTGGAGATGTGCGGACGCAAATAACATAAAAGAACCTTGCAGCATAGAATGGGCTGATTTCAGTCTTTTTGTTTGCGAGGTTTTTTTATGGCAATATGGCATATCAGTGGCGGGAAACGCCTTGAAGGAGCCTGCTTTGTGCAGGGATCGAAGAATGCTGCGCTGCCTATACTTGCCGCATCCGTCTTAACGCCTGCCGTTACGGAACTTATCAATGTTCCTAGACTCAGCGACGTCGATGCGTCTCTGCGTATCCTGCGGCAGCTCGGCTGTGTGGCGGAGCAGCGCGACAACGACGTATACATAGATTCAAGCGCCGTGACCTCGTGTGAGATTCCCAGGAAAATGATGGAGACGATGCGGTCGTCTGTGCTTTTCATGGGAGCGCTTCTTGCACGCTGCGGTGAGGTACGTCTGAGCAGACCCGGCGGCTGCAAGCTTGGTGAGCGCCCCGTGGATATGCACCTGTCGGCGCTCGAAGCCTTGGGCGCGGAGGTGGAGGAGGACGGCTGCACAATAGTCTGCCGTGCAAACCGGCTTTGCGGCAGCGTCATAAATCTGCCGTATCCGAGCGTCGGCGCAACGGAAAACGCAATGATAGCCGCCTGTGCCGCCGAGGGTACGACCACGATAACGGGTGCGGCAAGGGAGCCGGAGATCGTCGATCTGCAGGAGTATCTGAGAAAGCTCGGAGCATACATAAGCGGAGCCGGAACGTCAAAAATAACGATTTGCGGCTTTGCGGCCGAGCGCCACGTCGGACACCGCGTCATGCCGGACAGAATAGCGGCATCGACATTTTTGTGCGCAGCGGCGGCTGCGGGCGGGGATATTGAGCTGCGGGGCGTCGATCCTTCGCAATTTTCCCCGGTAAGGCACTTCCTAAACGCCGCAGGCTGTGATATAATAAGCGAAAAGCGAAGCGTAAGGCTCACTTCCGACGGGAAGCTGAGTTCCCCCGGCAGGATAGTTACCGAGCCGTATCCGGGATTTCCGACCGACGCACAGCCGCTGCTTATGGCGGCGCTTCTGCGTGCGTCAGGCAAAACGGTGTTCAGCGAAACCGTTTTCGACAAGCGCTTTGCTCATACAGCCGAGCTTGCGCGCTTCGGTGCGGACATAACCGTGAACGGCAGAGAAGCTCAGCTTTGGGGCGTGCGAAGTCTTTTCGGCGCCGTAGCGTCGGCGACCGACCTGCGAGGCGGAGCCGCTGCCGTCATCGCCGCATTGTCGGCGAAGGGCGAGAGCATGATAATCGACGGCGGACATATAGTTCGCGGCTATGAGAATCTTGACGGGAGACTGCGTTCTCTCGGCGCCGATATTTACATGGAGATTTGAATTTATGAGTGATACCAACAGCTATTACACGAAGCGCCCATCAGACTCCGGCGCTTCCGTGAAAAAACGGAAAAGCAACCGACCGCTCACATTTTTCCTTGTCATTGTGGTAATAATACTTGCGATGAGTATGTTCTTTAAGATCTCGGTCATAAACGTCGAGGGCAACTCAATTTACAGCGACAAGGACATTATCGAGGCTTCCGGCATTCAGATCGGAGACAATCTGTTTTTCATAAACCGCATATCTGCCGGAAGCCGAGTGGTCGTAAAGCTGCCGTATGTCGATTCCGTCAGCATCAGCAGGGGACTGCCGAACGAGTGTACCATAATCGTCGAGGAAAGCAGAGCCGTTGCCAGTGTGAGCGTTGGCGGTACGCTGTGGTCGGTGAGCCAGAGCGGAAAATTCCTCGGTACCGTCGATGCGGACGACCCCTTGCAGCTTGCGGAGATCGAGGGGATCACCGTTGACAAAGCAGCCGTCGGAGACAACATCTCCGTTCCCGACGGCGAGAAGGACAGGCTTGAGTACCTGCTTCAGCTTCTTGAGCAGATAAAGGGCAGGGGACTTGAGACCGACGTCACGGCGATCGACGTGACCGATCCGCAAAACCCGCAAATTGAGTACCAAAACCGCTTTACGGTGAAGTTCGGAGCGCTTGACGATACCGAGTACAAGTTTGCAAAGCTGCTCTCGGCAATAGGAAAGCTTACCCCGGATGACTCCGGAACTCTTGACCTTTCGGACACAAATAAGGTCGTTTTTAATCCGAATTAACATTATATTTAAAACTTTGTTTACATAACAGAGGAAAAATGTATTGACCTGCAAGGAAATTCGTTATAAAATGTATCATACCGCAAAATATGACAATGGCAGGTGCCATGTTCTTTAAATAAAAAATACTGGAGGAACTAAAATGGATTTCAAAGCCGATCTTGGCCCCGAAAATGTGGTTACTATAAAAGTCGTCGGTATCGGCGGCGCAGGCAACAATGTTGTCAACAGAATGGTTAAGAGCGGAACTCAGGGCGTTGAGTTTATCGCAGTCAACACCGATAAGCAGGCACTGGCCGTCTCAAGTGCTGATCAGAAGATTCAGATCGGCGAAAAGCTGACTCACGGTCAGGGCGCAGGCTCCGATCCCGAAATCGGCAAGAAGAGCGCAGAGGAAAGCCGCAACAACATCGCCAAAGCTATGGAGGATGCGGACATGGTGTTCATCACCGCCGGTATGGGCGGCGGCACCGGCACCGGCGCTGCTCCCACCGTTGCAGACATTGCCCGTGAAGCAGGCATCCTCACCGTCGGCGTAGTGACCAAGCCCTTTAAGTTTGAGGGTAAGCGCCGCATGGATCAGGCAAATGCGGGTATCAAGGAAATGCTCGGTAGGGTCGATTCCCTCCTTATCATCCCCAATGACCGCCTGAAGTACGCCACCGACCAGAAGGTCACGCTCGCAAACGCATTCGAGATTGCCGACGATGTTCTGCGTCAGGCAGTTACCAGTATCTCCGATCTTATAAAGAACACCGGCTTTATTAACCTCGACTTTGCGGACGTCACCTGCATTATGAAGAACGCAGGCTTCGCTCACATGGGCGTCGGCCGTGCGGCAGGCAAGGGTAAGGCTGAGGACGCTGCCCGCATGGCAGTCGCAAGCCCGCTTATGGAGACCTCCATCAACGGCGCACACGGTGTGCTGATTAACATCACCGGCTCCGAGGATATGGGGCTTGAGGATGTTGAAGCAGCGGCAAACCTCGTTCAGGAGGCAGCTCACCCCGATGCAAACATCATCTTCGGTGCAACCTTTGACGAGTCCATGCAGGACGAGATTAGAGTTACCGTTATTGCCACCGGCTTTGAGGAAGCTCCCGCAAACAGCAACGCAGCTCCCGCACAGGCAAAGGCAAAGGCAGAGCCTGTCCGTGAAAGACCTCAGGGCCTTTACACCGCAGCAGCCGAGAAAGCAGAGAAGAAGGAGGCTCCCGCAGCAAGCGGTGAGGAGGATCCCTTCGACAGCATCTTCAAAATATTCAACACCAAGTAAGCTTAAAAGCTGCACAGCGATGGCTGTGCAGCTTTTTTTACCTTAAAATGAACGACGGCAGCACGAAGTGCTGCCGTTTTTCGGTATCAGTTAATATATTTGTCTATTGCCGCATTAAGCTCGTTTATGCGTTCTGCCTCGCCGGATTCGACCGCATCGGTTATGCAATGCTCAAGGTGATCCTTGAGTATGACCTTCGCCGTGCTGTTGAGCGCAGACCTGACCGCTGCAAGCTGAATAAGAACGTCGGTGCAGTCACGGCCGCTCTCGACCATGCGCTTAACGGACTCCAAATGTCCGATCGCTCTCGAAAGACGGTTCACGACCGCCTTGGTGCTTTCGTGGCTGTGCGGATGGTTGTGGTGCGGATGCTCGTGCGCCTCGTGATCCTGAATATCGGAAGCGGGCTTATGCTCGTGGCAGTGGATGATCCCGTCGCCGTGATCGTGGTAAAACAGATCATCGGGTGTGTGCATTACTTTTCCCCCTCAAAAGTTTTAAACTATTTTATCGCTCTATGCGCATTTTTGCAAGAATAACTTAACGAATCGGGACATACAGCGCCGGAATAGGCTGATACGGAGGTGATGAATGTGCTGGAATCCGCACTTTTGCTTCTGATAGGCGGAACGCTTTTAATGCTGCGTCTTTCGCCGAACGGCTCGTTTCCGAACCCACTGTCCGCCGAGGAGGAACGAAAGTGCCTCGAAAGATGGGCGGAGGGCGATATTGAGGCACGAAATACGCTTGTAGAGCATAATATGCGGCTTGTGAGCCACATTATCAAAAAGTATTATACACAGGGGGAGGACATGGACGATCTCATTTCCATCGGAACGATAGGGCTTATCAAGGGGATAAATACATACAGACCCGAAAAAGGCGTGCGCCTTGCGACATACGCAAGCCGCTGCTGCGAAAACGAGATACTGATGTACTTTCGCAGCCGAAAAAAGTCGTCGGGTGACGTGAGCCTGTCCGACGCACTCGACACCGACAGTGAGGGAAACAGCCTCTCGCTCATGGATGTTATCGCACAGGACGACGAGCTTTGCGACACGATAGGGACCTATGAGATATGCCGGAAGCTGCGCGGTTACGTCGATACCGTGCTGACGGAACGTGAAGCGGCGGTAATAAAAATGCGCTACGGGCTTGAAAACGCATTGCCGAAGACGCAGAAGGAGACGGCTGAAAAGTGCGGGATAAGCAGATCGTATGTGTCGAGGATAGAAAAGCGTGCGCTTTTGAAGCTGAGAGAGGTGTTGGGGGAGGACTCCTGCCCGTACTGAAGCAGGCTGCATATCCGGCAGCCCGCTGCCGGATATGCAAAACCTTAAAAAATTGCGGCAAATACAGCATTTCTATTGCCTCAAGTACAGGTTTTTGATATAATATATTAATATTAAACAATCAGAACGCAGGAAACAGAGGAGATTCAATGCGAGTTAAAAAGACGGTTTGGATATTTGCCATGCTTATGCTTACGGCAATCCTTGTCCTGATAGTCAACTCCCGCATACAGCTCACGGGGGAGGTCATATTCGGCGGCAACAACGATGTCTTTATCAAGACCGATAACCTCAAAAAGCCGCTCGACGACTACCAAAAGCCCGACGATTCCGATAAGATCGTTGCGCCGGAGGGGCTTGACTATCCCAATATCGACATATCGAAGTGGCAGTATATACTCGTAAACGACGCAAACTCCATCAGCACCTACACGCCGGAGACGATGGAGGCGGGCAGCACGGGGCTCAGAATGGACGAGAGAGCGGTCTCGTCGCTTGAAAAGCTGCTCGATGCGGCAAAGGATGCTGGCTATACGCCATACGTCGGCACGGCGTATGTTTCGTACTCGCAGCAGCAGAAGCAGTTTAACGCCAAGGCGACGGAGCTTTCGGAGGACGCCGACTATTCCTATGACGAGGCGGTCGAGCTTGCACGGCAGATCGTGGCGTATCCGGGCTGCAGCGAGCATCAGACGGGGCTTGCGGTCGATATATTCGACCAGAAGTACAGTGTTTACGATTACTCCAAGATGAACGCCGAGTTTTACAGGTGGCTCGATGCAAATTGCGCCGAGTATGGGTTTATTAAGCGCTATCCGTCGGAAAAGGCGGAGCTTACCGGTTGGGACGAGCCGTGGCACTATCGCTACGTCGGCAAGGAAGCGGCAAAGTTCATCATGGAAAACGACCTGTGCTTTGAAGAATTTTGCGCTCATTACCGTTAAGAAGAAAAGACGCTCAAATTTGTACCCGGAACAACACGTTTTGGGTACAAAAAATGCTTGCATTGTGGGCAGAACGGTGTTATTATACTAATGTAAGTAAGTTAGGTTAGCTCAGAGTGGGTCTTCGCCCACTCTTTTTGTTGGCCTGATGCCGCTTACATTCCTATTACGACTATTCTGATTGGAGATCTATATGAGCAGAGTGACCGATGCGGTGGAGGCTCTCGCAAGACCTATCGTCGAAGAAGAGGGCTGCTCCCTGTGGGCGGTGGAATACGTCCGTGAAGCGGGAACGTGGTTCCTCCGTGTGTTTATCGACAAGGACGGAGGCGTTGATATTGCAGACTGTGAGCGCATAAGCCGCAGACTTGACCCCGTGCTTGACGAAGCCGACCCCATTCCCGACAGCTATGTTTTTGAAGTCGGCTCGGCAGGGATCGAGCGTGAGCTTAAACGTCCCTCCGACTTTGAGCAGTTTATCGGAGCCGAGGTCGAGCTTAAGCTTTACCAGCCCATAAACGGCAGAAAGTCCGTCGTCGGAAAGCTCGTGGGCTACGATAACGGCGATGTGACCGTCGGTGACGTGACATACAAAAAGCAGCAGATCGCACAGGTCAGGCTGCATCCTTCAATATGATACGATTTTTAACTAAAGGGGTAAGACAATGAACGCTGAATTTTTTTCCGCAATCGAAGACCTTGAAAAAGAAAAGGGTATTCCCAGAGACTATATGTACGACAAGATCCGTCAGGCGATGTTGGCGGCTTTCCGCAAGGACAATCCCGAATGTGCCGACAACGTTGAGATCCTGCTTGACGAGGACAGAAAGCGCATAGAAATGTACGTCAACAAGACCGCCGTGGAGCAGGTCGAGGACCCCGCCCTTGAGATCGACATCGAGGCGGCAAAGAAGGTCACCAAGCGTGCAAAGCTCGGCGACACGATAAAGGTCCCCGTGGAGACGAAGAAATTCGGCAGAATTGCGGCCCAAGCTGCAAAGCAGGTCATCATCCAGGGCATCCGTGAGGCGGAGCGGGGCATCGTGTACCAAGAGTTCACCTCCAAGGAGCATGAGATACTCACCGGTGTGGTCTCCCGTATCGAGCCGAGAACGGGCAGCGTTTCCATCAGGATCAACTCCAACAGCGAGTACACCGAGGCGATGCTTGCTCCCAACGAGCGCATCAAGACCGAGGTGCTTACCGAGGGCGACCGCATCAAGGTTTATGTCGTCGAGGTCAGAAACTCGACCAAGGGTCCGCAGGTGCTTATTAGCCGCACCCATCCCGGACTTGTTAAGCGTCTCTTTGAGCTTGAGGTTCCCGAAATATTCGACGGCACCGTCGAGATCAAGTCCATTGCCCGTGAAGCGGGCAGCCGCACAAAGATGGCGGTCCTCTCCGCCGATCCCGACGTCGATCCCATCGGCGCCTGCGTCGGTCCCAAGGGCGGCAGAGTTGCGGGCATCGTAAACGAGCTGGGCGGCGAAAAGATCGACATCGTGAAGTACAGCGACGCTCCCGAAGAGTACATTGCAGCGGCGCTCGCTCCCGCCGAGGTCGTTTCCGTCACCATGTTTGAGGACGGAAAGAGCTGCCGTGTCGTTGTTCCCGACAGTCAGCTTTCGCTCGCCATCGGCAAGGAGGGTCAGAATGCAAGACTCGCCGCAAAGCTTACGGGATTTAAGATAGACATCAGACCCGAATCCGAAGTTCAGTAAGAGGGGAGGCAGCCGGGATGCAAAAGAAAATACCGATGCGGCAGTGTCTCGGATGCCGTGAAATGAAGCCCAAGAAGGAGCTTGTCCGCATCGTCCGATCCCCGGAGGGGGATATTGACCTTGATTTCAAAGGCAAGGCGTCGGGCAGGGGAGCATACATTTGTCCCAATGCCGACTGCCTTAAAAAGGCGATCAAGGCGAAAGCGATCGAAAAGGCATTTGAGACTTCCATTCCGCAGGAGATATACGAGCGTCTGAAAACTCGGATGGAGGTGGAGAGCTGATGGATAAAGCACTTGGCTTGCTGGGACTGATGCGCAAGGCAAACGCAATAGCCATCGGCGAGGTCGACACCGGGGCTGCGGCAAAGGCTCACAAGGCAAAGCTTCTGCTGCTTGCGTCCGACGCATCGGACAACGCTGGAAAGCGTCTCTATGGCTTTGCCAGTGCAGGCAATGTAAAAACGCTGAAGCTTCCGTATACGAAGGATGAAATATCCGCAGCGACGGGGAAGTCGGGCTGCTCAATGGCGGCCGTGTGCGATGCGGGCTTTGCCGCAGCGCTCTTAAAGCTTCTGCCGGAGGCGGACGGTGACGCAGAATGCCTTATGAGGAACGAGAGGACAGGTAAGAGGAGGAATAACGCATGAGCATGATGAAATACAGAGTACACGAGGTCGCAAAGGACTTTAATTCTACTTCCAAGGAGATAAGTCAGATACTGACCGAGTATGCAAGCACTCCGAAGAACCATATGCAGGTGCTTGAGAACGACGAGCTTGACGTGATATTTGAGTATCTCACTCAGCACAATCAGGTTGCAAGCCTTGCCGATATATTTAACGTTGCGCCGAAGCAGGAGCCGAAGGCGTCGGCGCCCGCTGCAAAGCAGCCTCAGAAGCAGGAGGCAAAGGGCAAGGAAGCACCCGCACCCGCCGCTGCTCCGCAGAAGAAGGAGAATAAGCCTCACGTTCCGAAACCCGTCGCCGAAAAGCGTGTCATCGACACCAGAGGCAGCGCCGCCGTCAACATCGACAAGTACAACGAGAAGTTTGACAACATGGCGAATGAGCGCAGCCGTGAGCGTGACAGAAAGGGCGGCAAGGAGAAAATCGTCAACAAGGCAAAGCAGCGTCAGCAGCAGCAGGCTGCATCCGCAAAGCGTCGTCAGGAAGAGCGTGACAAGATGCAGAAGCTCCAGCTTGAGCTTGCGAAGAAGCAGCAGCTCAAGGTGTCCATACCCGACGAGATAAACGTCGGTGAGCTTGCCTCCCGCATGAAGAAGACCGCAGGCGAGGTCATAAAGCAGCTTATTAAGCTCGGCGTTTTCGCCTCAGTTTCCGACGTTGTGGATTACGACACCGCAGCGCTCGTCGCAATGGAGCTTGGCTGCAAGGTCGAAAAGGAAGTCGTCGTCACCGTTGAGGAACGTCTTATCGACGATCACGAGGACAGCGCAGACGAGCTTGTCGGACGTGCGCCCGTCGTCGTCGTCATGGGTCACGTTGACCACGGCAAGACTAGCCTTCTTGACTACATCCGTCACGCAAACGTCGCCTCCGGCGAGGCGGGCGGCATCACGCAGCACATCGGCGCCTACACCGTCGAGATAAACGGCAGTCCCATCACCTTCCTTGACACACCGGGGCACGAGGCGTTCACCTCCATGCGTGCAAGAGGCGCAATGGTCACCGACATTGCCATCCTCGTCGTTGCGGCGGACGACGGCATCATGCCGCAGACAATTGAGAGCATCAACCACGCAAAGGCTGCGGGCATTCCGCTTGTCGTTGCGATAAATAAGATGGATACCGTGGGTGCAAACCCCGAAAGAATAAAGCAGCAGCTCACCGAGTACGACATCGTTCCCGAAGAATGGGGCGGTGAGACCATCGTTTGCCCGATCTCCGCAAAGACCGGTATGGGCATTAACAAC
>CAVDMS010000059.1:0-10323 GCA_963610045.1 Bacteroidaceae bacterium | reverse complement strand
ATTCTTGCGAGAGTGGATACCCAATCCCCTCTCGCCCTCTCCCCATGAAAGTTTTTGCTTTCCCGGTTGATTTTAAACCGCAAAAAACAGCCACCAGTTGGTGGCTGTTTTTTGTGGCGTGTTATTTCACTCCAAGAGATTTTTTAATGCATTATACTTTGAAGTAAACTGATCCGTGAGCGAATCGTTTCTTTCGCTGTATGTGTTAAAGCTGCCGGACGGCTCCGTTGCAAAAGTGTAGAAGTCGCTGTAAACATTATAAAGTTCCTTGACTGCATCCCGCACTTCCTTTGCTTCGTCCCTCTCATCCTCAGACAATCCTTCGGGGATATTTTTTACCTTCTTGTACATATCTTTCAGCTTGTCGTCATATGTTTTCACCAGCTCAATTTCGCTTGACTTGTCCGACATTGCATACAGAATGGCATCGTTGATATCTGCACCGTGTTTGTCATCGTAAATATTTTCATACCAATATCTCTGAACGGTATCGCTTATCTCTTCAAGATTAGCGCCTGCGTTATAGGAATATTCAAGAAATTCTTCTGCATATAAGAGATACTCATCTATCGTAAGCTCACCTTTGTTTGAAGATCTTCCGCTTACAATTAAGATTATTACGCCGATAATCACCGCAGCGGCGATGCCGATGATTATCGGCTTTTTCCTGCTCTTTTTCGGTGTCGGCTCGGCAACGCTCTCAAAGCCCGCACCGACATCGTCAGCGGAGCTTATATCTCGACCGCAAGTCGTACAAAACTTGACCTCATCTCCGCCTTTGATCTCCGCTTTACAAAACGGGCAAAGTCTCTCTCCATTTTCCATTAAATCTTTCCTCCTCAAGTGTATTTATGTTTTTTATGAGTGGCAGCAATCATCGCCGATTTGCTTTTTCCTTTTTCGGATATACTATATCACGTTAAAATGACTTGTGTCAACAACATTACGCTATTTACACAAGGTTTATGAAGTGTATCACACCCATTATCATTTATTTGAGGTGATACGCATGAAAGCGGAGTACAAAAAGCTGTACGAAAAATTCGGTCTGAACGTCGTTTATTACAGGAAAAGAAAAAAGCTCACGCAGCTTCAGCTTGCGGAGCTTGTCGATATTGACAGGAGCCATATCAGCGCCATTGAGCTTGGCAACGTCGGCGTTTCGTTCGACGTCGTGTTCAAGCTCTGCGAGGTGCTGGAGATAAGCCCGAAGGACCTTTTTGATTTCAGGGACTAAGCGACAAAGCCCCGGCGATGCGTTTGCATCGCCGGGGCTTTTTTTCTACTCAATTCTCCTGCTCACCGTCAGGGGACGCCACCCTGTACTCGCTCTGCGAGAGGATGCGCTTAAAGCCCAGCGAAAGGTACAGCCGATTTGAGATCGGGTTTTTCTTATCGACGTTCAGCGTCGCAAGCTTGCCCATCGACAGTATCTCGTTTTTCACGGCGTTTACCACCTTGCGGGCGCAGCCTCTGCCTCGGCACTCGTCACGGGTGTACACCGCACGGATGCGCACCTCCGGCAGCTCGGTCACGGGCATCTGCGCCATGCTCACGATGACGCCGTTCTCTCTGAGGATGCGGAAGGTGCCGATCGCTGCCTTCGTCGCCTCACGGTCCTGCGTCTCCGTAAGCCCGCAATCTATGAGGAAGCGGTCAACGCAGTCGCATATCTCCTCGGCGTCCTCCGCCGATGCACGGCAAACGTCGGGGCAGGTCGGCTCGGACACCTCGTCCGCCGCCATGAGGTCCATCGCCAGCGTCTCGACGCAGCGCAGCCCGTGCCGCTCGTATATCTCCCTCGACATCGCTTCGCCCAAACCGCTCTCGCACAGGAAGCTTTCCGCTTCGAGTCCGCAACTGTCGATGTAATTTAAAAGCTCCGGCACGCACTCGGAGTCGCCGAAGGGCAGCAGCGGGAACGGGTGCAGCTTCAGTGCAAGCAGCGTCCTGCCGCCGGAGGTGACCCGAAGTGCATAGCTCTGCTTATCCGGCGACGTGATGTACGCCGCATCCGTCTTTATCATTGCGGAAAGGCGCTCGTCGGTGTTCAGAAACGCCTCGTTCTCCATGAGAAAATCATGTCCGTTCATGTACTCTTTTACCATGTCGCTAACCTCAGGTCCAGTCTGTATTTCCCGTCGTCGGAGCGGCGAAAGCCCACGCTTTCAAACATCCGCTGCGACTGCGTGTTGAAGGAATATATCTCCGCATACAGCTCCGGGATGCCCTTTTCCCGTGCCAGACGGACGATCTCTCCGATGACCCGTCTGCCTATGTGCTTATTCTGAAAGCCCTTCGCCACCACGATGTTTATCTCGCCGTCGGGGTGCAGGCAGACGTCGCCGCACAGTCGGTTTTTGTACTTTATGTAGTACAGCTCGCCTCGCTCGTTCAGGTACCCGTACATGGACTTCAAAAGCTTCATGTCGTAGACCTCGTCCCTGTTGTCCACCTGCTTGCAGACCTCCGGGTCGAGGTACCACGCAAGTGCGGTCTTGTAGTTCGGGTAGTACCCGACGAGCTTTATCTCGCCGTCAACGCTTCTGCTTTTCATGCGCATCCTCCGTCTGCGGTCTCGCCACCGCACCATTATACCTACCGAGCGGTAGGCTGTCAAGAGGGCGCTCCGGCTGATTTATACGATCTCCAAAAGCTTATAAATCTCTAGCGCAAGGTAGAGATTTTTTGCGGTTGCGGGGTCGTCCAGCTCGCAGTTAAGCATACCGCTTATCTTTTGTATCCTGTATTTCAACGTGTTTCGGTCGATAAACGACGCCTTCGCCGCATCGCCGAGCTTGTTGCCGTAAAACAGATACATCTCCAGCGAATAGACGTAATCGGTCGAGTGACGGCTGTCGTACTCGGCAAGCTGCTTTATGCCGTCGAGCATGAGCACCTCGCCGCCGAACTGCTTTATGGCGCCGTACAGCAGCATCTGACCGGAAAGCTCGGCTCCCGAAAACAGAGTGCCGTTCGGGAATTTTCTCGACCCGCACTTGAGCGCAGCGTGCGCCTCACGCTTAAAGGTCTTGCGCTGCGAAAGATCGTCAAACAGCGACGAGCAGCCGCAATACAGATTGTGCGCCTTGGAAAAGTCACTCAGCAGAGCGATGCACCTTTTGTGGTCCTCCGGGCTTTTGATGTTGCAGATAATGACCTTGATTATCCCCTGCACCTCACGGCACAGGCAGTTCGGGATATGGCGCTTTAGGTCCTTTATCATGGGAAACAGACTGCCGCCCTCGTCCAAGGCGCACAGCTCTGCGATCATATAGCCCGGACCGAGGCTGTTTTTTCCCTGACTGAAGCTTGAGCCGATGATCTCCCAGAAAAACGACTCTCTGATGTCGTTGTCGCTCATAAGCAGCTCTTTGGCTATGTAGTTTTCGTAGAAGCCGCTTTCCGTGCGCACCGCAGCGCCGCTTTTGTTTTCGATGCTGATGATCTTGAATATTTTCTCCGCCATGTACTCGATGAGCGCCTTTTCGACGGTTGCGGGGAAATGGATGCATAGGTAGCTGTACGAGTCGGTGGTGGGCGTGGAGATGAGGTGGCAGTAGATGCAGTTGCGCTCGCTGTCGTTTATGTCGAAGTAAATGTTGCCGCCGCCGTTGAGCGTCTCGAAATGCTCCGGCTTGACGTTTTGGGATATAAATGAGCTGGGGATATGTCCGTTTTCGACGATATACCGCAGCACTCGGTTGTTCTCCGGGCTTATCGCTCCGTTCACCAAAACGCCGCCTATCTCGAATACGCCTATCGAGATGCCCGTCTCACGGTTTAAACGTTCAAACAGACTGTGCGTGTCGATGCTGTCAAAGACCTGCTCCAGCATCACCTTGTCGATGTATCTTTTATTCAGCGCCGTCATTTTTCTCCGCCTTTCTCAGCCGATCCCTGAATTTGCAGAACATAAGCTCCAAAAACAGGGTCCGCCGCTTGTATGGGTCGCTCAGGTCGCAGCCCAGTATCTCCTCGATCTTCTTTAATCGGTATGCGGTGGTGTTCTTGTGGATATTGAGTATCCTGCTCACCTCCGCAACGCTGCAAAAATTCAGAAGGTAGGTCTCAAAGCAGCTGAAATATTCCGTTCCGTTTTCTCTGTCGTAGTCCTCAAGCTTCCCGATGTTGTAGCAGTATTTCCCCGACGGTCCGAACCAGTTATACGAGCTGTAGCACACGATGTCGCTGTAATGCTCTCTGAACGACGTCACCCTTTCGCCGCCGGTCCTTTCGCCGTAGGACAGCGCAAGCTGCGCCTGGATCCTGTGGCTGTTTATCTCGTGGATAAACGGGAAGATGTCCGATATACCGCAGCTCAGATTGAACTTTCGGGCAAGGTATGCGCTTTCGACCGCAAGCTGCTCCATGGACGACTCGTGCAGATCGTAGTACAGAAGATAGAGCCTGTCGTCCTCACTGATGCAGCCGATGACCGAGGTGTTCATCGTACACAGCGTTTTCCTGCAATACTGAAGAACGGAAACGGAGTTTTCCCTCGACCGGAAGATCGCAAAGGCGTATTTTGCCGGGTAGCGCATTTCAAAGTGGAAGGCGGGCTGGTTGACAAGCTGCCCGCGGGTGAGCAGCTCGCTTATCGCCTTGTCGTCCGCAATGCTGACTATGCCCTCCCCAAGCTCATGGCTCAGCATCACGGCAAGCGTTTTGCTGAGCAGATTGTTCGCCTCCATCACCTTCTCACGGTCGGCATCCTCAAGCATTATCCCGCAGTAGCCTATAAGCTCCTCGTTGTGGATTATCGGCGACGCCGACGCCGGAGCCGGAGCATTGGAGCCGGTCTCGAATATCGAGGCGCACTTCACCTCGTACATTTTCTCCTGCGATTTCAAATAGCCGTTGTTTAATATCTCGCTCTCCGAAAGGTTGCGTGCGGCCGCACTCTCCCACGCAGGGAAGTAAAAGGGGCGCTTAAAGGCATAGTCAAACGCCTGAAGCGTCACGTCAAGGCAAAGTATCGGCAGCCGTATCGACTTGTAAAACTCCTGCACGAAGGCGTGTATGCTCATCCTGCTCACTATGGCGTCAAAGCAGATGCTCTCAAGCTCTTCAATATTTATATCCTTCATGTGAAACCTCCGTTCTTATGTTACTAATTTAACATATCGGCGGAGGATTTACAAGCAAACGCTTTGTGCTTTCTGTTGAAATCGCTCCGCCGTTTCGCCGTTTGGCACAAACTGCGGCAAATTTCGTCCGACGGGATCTGCGCTTTCGGCTCGATTTGTCGAAAGTTTGTCAATTCTGATGAAAAAGCCCCGGTCGTTTTTCCGTTCGGCACATTGACTGTCGGGGCGACTTTGTCTATTCTTTAACCAAAGGCGAGATGCACACTGTCGACATGTATCATCGTAAACACAGAACAACAATATGACGGAGGTTAAATTATGAAAGCATTTGCTATTACCAAGCAGTATGAATCGGTTGGCTGGATAGATGCTCCCGATCCCGTTTGCGGTCCGCTTGACGTCATTGCGACCCCTGTCGCACTGGCGGTCTGCACGTCCGATCCGCACCAGATCCACGCCGGCTTCCCCGCAGGCCTTGTTCTCGGTCACGAAGCGGTCGGCCGTGTCGTTGAGGTCGGCTCCCTTGTGAAAAACTTCAAGGTGGGCGACATCATTTCCACCTGCGCCGTAACTCCCGACTGGCTCACCGACGAGGTCCAGGAGAACAATCAGGCTCACTGCGGCGGTCCGCTGCGTGCAATCAACTGGGCGGCTTACGAAAACGGCACTCTGGCGGAAAAGTACCGTGTGCGTCAGGCAGACATGAACGGCATCATCCTTCCCGACGACGTGACCTACGATCAGGCGCTTCTTGCGGCCGACATGATGACCACCGGCTTCCACGGCGTCGATCTTGCAAGAGTGCAGTACGGCGACATCGTCGTTGCCTGCGGCATCGGTGCGGTCGGTCAGATGGTCGTTGCGGGAGCGGCACTCAGAGGCGCATCCATCATCATCGGCATCGGTCACCGTGAGCTGACCAAGAAGATGGCGAAGGACTTCGGCGCAAACTACATCATCGACTACAAGGAGACCCCCAACATCGACGAGGAGGTCCTCAAGCTCACTGGCGGCAGAGCGCCCGATGCGGTCATTTTCTCCGGCGGCAATCAGGATATGTACAGAAGATGCGTTAAGATGGTCAGACCCAACGGCTACGTCTCAAACCTCATGGGTCAGAACTTCGACCTGCTCCTGCCTCAGGCGGACACCTTCGGCTTCTGCTACGACAAGAACCTCAACGGCGGTCTCTGTCCCGGCGGCAAGGCAAGACTTGAGCGCATGATAAACATGATCCGTGCCGGCAGGATCGACCCGACCCCGGAGGTCACTCACCGCTTCTACGGCTTCGACAAGATCCCCGAAGCATACAAGTGCATGGACGAAAAGGTCGACAGCGAAGGCAACGAAGTGCTGAAAACCGTCATCTACTGCGAATAAGTCCCCCCTAAGTCAAATTTTCCTACACAAAATTATATAAGGAGGAGCGAAAGTGAAAAACGGTAAGTTTTTCGGCTATGCCGCAGCGATTGGCGCATTCCTCGTAATGTTCGTCAATCTCGGCACGGCAACAACATTGGGCGTATTCCTGACGTCTCTTTCGGAATATTCCGGCTGGTCGATCACGACCTGCGCATACATAGGCACCGCCTGCACTATCTCCTGCATCATATTCAGCATCGTCTCGGCGAAGCTGCTTCCCAAGCTCGGACCTAAAAAGATGATGATAATCTCGGTGGTCGTAAACGTTATCGCAATGCTGCTGTACACGTTTGCGACGCCCGGTCAGAACACCATGAGCCTCGTCTGCTTCTACCTTGCGGGCTTCCTCGTCGGCGTGTGCATAACCTTCGGCTCGAACGCCGTCTGCGGCGCCGTCATTGCTCAGTGGTTCATCGACAAGCGTGAGAAGGTCTGCGGCATCGTGTTCTCAGGCTCAGGCTTCGGCTCTGCGCTGTGGGTCTTTGTCGCCGGACAGCTGTTTAAGTCCTTCGACTACAAGCAGTGCTACTACATTCTGAGCATTGCGGCTCTCGTCATCGGACTCTTTGCAATACTGGTCTTCGTTCGTGACCCCGAAAAGATGGGTCAGAAGCCCCTCGGCTGGGACAACGTCAAAGCCGACGACGGAAGCGGCTCTGCAGCCGAGCTGCCCGGTCTCACGAAGGCTCATGCGGTCAAGACCTCTTCCTACTGGTTCTTTGCCGTGACGCTCCTGTGCGTGTGCTGCGCAGCATCCGCCTTCACCTCCTACGCCCCCGCATGGTGGCAGGCAGGCGGCATGAGCTCCACGGGTGCTGCAAACTGGCAGGCGATCTTCCTCATCATCGGCGGTCTCGTGCTTCTGGTCGCAGGCTCGGTGTTCGGCAAGATCGGCAGCAAGGCGTTCTCCGTCATCATCTGTGTGGCGTTTGCGCTCTGCATGGTATGCCTCGTGCTTTGGGGCAAGACTCCCTCCACGACGCTCATGGTCCTCACCGTCCTGTTCGGCGCTGTTTCCTACCCCCTGGCGACCAGCGTTCCCGGTCTCGTGGGACAGTCGGTCTTCGGACCCAAAGACTATGCCGCTATCATCGGCGGTCTCATGACCTTCGTGTACATCGGTCAGTTCCTCTACGCACCTATAATGAGCATCTTCTCCGGCGGCGAGTCCGGCATGGGCGGCGGTTTCATAGCCTTTGCGGTCATTGCGATCATCGGCATGATATTCCTGCTGCTTGCAAACATCTGCTCACCTTATAAGCCCGCCAAGAAAACAAAATAAGAAAGAAATCTGCACAACTGAAATCTAAGGAGTAAAGAAAAATGGACAACAAATATAAGGCACTGTTTCAGCCTCTCGTGATAAACAAAATGACCGTGCGCAACCGCATATCAATGTCCCCGATGGGCACCTTCATGGTCCACGACACCCCCAGCGAGGAGGCAATGCGCTACTATGAGGAGCGTGCAAAGGGCGGCGTAGGTCTGCTCATCTGCGGAGCATCCTACCCCAACGAGCTTCTCTCGCAGGGACTTCCCAGATTTGCGGTCGATAAGATGGATGCCATCCCGGCAGCCACCGTGTTCACCGAGAGGATCCACCGCTGGGGCGCAAAGGTCGCATTGCAGGTCGGCTGCGGCACCGGCAGAAACGCAAACATCTTCTACGACGAGATCCCCGTCAGCGCATCGGCGGTACCCTCCTACCACAAGCCCGACGTCATTTGCCGTCCTCTGACAATCGAGGAGATAAAGCAGACCGTCGAGACATGGAAGGACGTCGGCAACTTTGCGGTCAAGGCGGGCTTCGACGCAGTCGAGATCCACGCCCACGTCGGCTACCTGATAGACCAGTTCATGTCCCCCCAGTGGAACCACAGGACCGACGAGTACGGCGGAAGCTTTGAAAACCGCTGCCGCTTCGCCATCGAGATAATCGAGGCGATAAGAAGCGTCACCGGACCCGACTTCCCCATCCTCTACCGCATATCCCTCGACCATATGTTTGAGGGCGGACGCACGCTTGAGGACAGCATCGAGATACTCAAGGTCCTCGACAAGGCTGGCATCGACGCATTCGACATCGACTCCGGCTCCTACGAGGCGCTCGACTATGTGTTCCCGACGAGGTACAACGGCGACGCCTGCACCGCATATGTGTGCGAGACCGCAAGAAAGGTCCTCACCAAGCCCATCCTGAATGCGGGCAGCCACACGATGGAGACCGCCGTCGAGCTTCTGGAGTCCGGCAACGCCGACATGATACAGTTCGGACGTCAGTTCATCGCCGATCCCCAGTGGCCGAACAAGCTCAAGAAGGGACGCCGTGACGAGATCAGACCCTGCATCCTCTGCAACGACGAGTGCATAGGCAGGATCCTCGACCGTCAGACTCAGCTCAGCTGCACCGTCAATCCCTCCACCGGCTTTGAGACCCATATGCAGCTCACAAAGCTGCCCTGCCCCACCAACGTCGTTGTCATCGGAGGCGGCCCCGGCGGTATGGAAGCCGCAAGATGTGCAGCGGAGCGAGGCTGCAGCGTCACTCTGTACGAAAAGGACGATCACCTCGGCGGCACCTTCAAGACCATCGCAACGGGCGACTTTAAAAACAGGATGCGTCTGCTCGTCAAGTGGTATGAGCTTCAGCTCAAGAAGCTCGGCGTCAAGGTCGTGCTGAACACCGCCCTTGACCCCAAGGACCCGATATTCGAATCGGCGGACGCCATATTCGTCGCCACCGGCTCAAAGCCCGTGATCCCCAACATTCCCGGCATCGACGGCAAGAAGTTCATCGACGTCTACGACGTACACAAGGACGGACTGCCCGAAGGCAAGAACGTCGTCATCTGCGGCGGCGGTCTGTCCGCCTGCGACACCGCCATCGAATACGGCGAAGCAGGCAACCGCAACATCACGATAGTCGAAATGATGCCCACCATCGGCGCCGACGTTCAGTTTATAAACGCAATGACAATCGACAGGCTCTTAAAGAAGTACAACGTAGCTCAGCTTGTCAACACCAAGGTCGTCGGAATGACCGAGGAAGGCGTCATCGTCGAGAGCGACGGCGAGCAGAAGATCCTCCCCGCCGACGTCGTAGTCGGCGCCTTCGGCAGAGCAAGGTCGCTCGAATACCCCGACGCCATCAGATATGCCTACCCCGAAAAGACCGTGGTTATCGGCGACTGCCAGCGTCCGGGCAAGGCGGGTGCGGCTATCAGAGACGGCTATTACGCAGCAATGTCCCTTCAGTGACGATCCCCCCTTCACGAAACCCCAAAGCAAAACGACCAGTCTGCAATGCAGACTGGTCGTTTTGCTTTATATTTTACATCTTAGGCTTAAAGCGGCGCTTTGCCGTAAAGTCGGAAACGCATATCTTCTCGACGCAGGTCGCATCGACCACGCTTTGAGTACACGGCATCCTGTCAAAGCCGCAGTGGGCGCACAGAAGCTCAAGCCCCTTTACCGCCTCGTCTCCGCTGACGGTCTCGATCTCGCCCCAACCGATGAAGCTTTCGTAGTCGGCGGTAAGTCCTCCCGTGCTTTCGACGAACTCACGGCAGATGTCAAGCTCGACGCAGACCTTGGGTGCAGCACTCGCAAGCTCATGCCGACGACCGGTCTTTGCGCCGTGGACGTAGAACGTAAAGCCGTCCTGCGTTCTCTCGTACCCGAACGACAGCGGCACGACGTAGGGCGGTGCGACATAGGGATAAGCCGCCCTGTAAAAAGTCTTTTGCCCCGTGGCGGCGTTAAAAATGCTCGAAATATATATCCATTATTCCTGCGCTTTTTGCCTTGCCAC
>CAVDMS010000058.1:0-10545 GCA_963610045.1 Bacteroidaceae bacterium | reverse complement strand
GCATCGCCTCGTCCATCGAAAGCCCCCGGTCGTCGAGCAAAAGACGCAGAAGCTCCTCCGGCAGAAGAGCTTCGCAATCACTCAGGTATTCGCAGATGTCGTGTATGTCGGCGCACTTTTCGGCGGCACAGGCAAAGACCGCCGCAGAACGGAGGTACTGCGCCATGAAGGGGTGTACCGTATCCTCCGGCTCCCACACGCCGTTTACGAGACGGAGGTAATACTCTCTCGGACGGTGGTAGCGTATGCGCAGACGGTAGTCGTCCGACCACAGCTCGTCGTAGCCGCCGTAGGTCAGCACCCTGCGTCTCAAAGCATCCATATGTAGAGCCTCGCATATTCGCAGGCGCTGCCGTCAAAGCCGAAGTCCGCTTCCATCGCCTGACGGCGGAGCGAGCGCATGACTTCGGGGGAGCGGTAGCAATCGAGCGCAAGCAGCACCGCATCCTTCATCTCGTGCGCATTGAAGTCAGCAAAGGAAAAGCCCGTCCCTTCGCCGGTGTAGCGGTTGTACGGTTTAACGGAGTCACGCAGACCGCCGGTCTCACGCACGATGGGCAGGGTGCCGTAGCGCATTGCGATCATCTGCGACAGTCCGCACGGCTCAAAGCGTGAGGGCATGAGGTAGAAGTCGCCGCCGGCGTAGACAAGATGGCTCAGCTCCTCGCTGTAGCCGATGTACGCACACAGCCTGCCGGGGTAGCGCTTTTCCGCAAGCCGCATGAAGTCCTCGTAGCGGCGGTCGCCCGTGCCGAGGAGCATAAACTGCATATCGTTGTAGAGCATCAGCTCGTCGAGCATACGCTCTATGAGGTCAAAGCCCTTCTGCTCCGTCATCCTCGTCACCATGACAAAGAGGGGAGCGTCGGGACGCTTTTCAAGTCCGACACGCTCTTGCAAAGCGAGTTTACATAATTCCTTGCGCTGCAAATGGCCCTTGTCGTAGCGGGCGGGGATGAGCGGGTCGGAATGGGGGTTGTAGACCGCAAGGTCAATGCCGTTTATGATGCCCGACAGCTCGGCGGAGCGGGCGGAGAGTATGCCCTCAAGCCCCTCGCCGAAGTAGGCGGTTTTGATCTCCTCGGCGTAGTTCGGGCTTACGGTGTTTATGCGGTCGGCAAAGACGCAGCCCGCCTTGAGGAAGTTTGCACAGCCCTGAAGCTCCATGAACTCCGGGGTGTAGTATTTGCTGTCGATGCCGAGCAGATCCTGAACGTAGTCAAAGCCGAATTTTCCTTGATACGCAATGTTGTGTATGGTCAGAAGGAAGCGCAGCGAGCCTTGCATACCGCCGTAAACGGTCTTGGCGAGCATGGGGATCATGGCGGTGTGCCAGTCGTTGCAGTGGAGAATGTCGGGGCAAAAGCCGAGGTTCGGCAGAGCGTCAAGCACCGCCTTGGAGAAGAAGGCGTACTGCTCGCCCTCCTCGTAGCCGCCCTTGTAGATGCGGTCGCCGAAGTAGAACTCGTTGTCGACGAGATATATCTTCACGCCGTCAAGCTCCAAATACTCGATGCCGCAGTATTGCCTGCGCCAACCGAGGTTTACATAAAACTCAAAAAGATGCTGCGTGCGGTCGGAGTATTTTTCCTTTATGCAGCGATGGTAGGGGGTGATGACCCGTGCGTCGATGCCGAGCCTTGCAAGGGACTTGGGAAGCGTCCCCACAACGTCGGCAAGACCGCCGGTCTTGCTCAGCGGCGCACACTCGGCAGAGGCGAGCAGAACCTTCGGAAGCTCCGTTCTGCCTTTGCTTTGAAGCAGCTCCTTAAACTCCTTTTTCATCGGTATCGCTCCTTTCGGTCGGAATAAATTCATAGTACAGACAGCTCAGCGGCGGAAGCGACAGCACGGCGCTGTACGGAAATTCGCCGAAGCTCTCGCTTCTTGCCGCAACACAGGACGGCGTTTTATCGCCGCTGCCGCCGAAGCGAGGCTCGTCGCTTGAAAGCAAAAGGCGCACTTCACCGTCGGACGGAAGCCCGACCGTGAAGTGCGGGTTTTCGTTGGGAATAAAGTTGCAGGCGCAGACTATGTGGCGGGTCTTGCTCGTGCCGCTGCGCATGAATGCAATGCAGCTCAGCGCCTTTTCATCGACGTTCAGCCACCTAAAGCCGTCCCACGACTTGTCTATTTCGTAAAGCTCCGGGTTTTCGGTGTAGAAGAAATTCAGCGCACGGCAGTATTCACGCAGACTGTCGTGAGAGGGGTACTTTAGCAGCAGCCAGTCAAGCTCCTGCTTGTAGTTCCATTCGATGAACTGACCGAACTCCGAACCCATGAAGCCGAGCTTTTTGCCGGGGTGGGCAAACTGGTAGCCGTACAGGCTGCGGAGCTGGGCAAACTTCTGCTCGTAGCTGCCGTACATCTTGTCCAGCATGGAGCGCTTGCCGTGTACCACCTCGTCGTGTGAGTAGGCGAGGATGAAGTTCTCGGAAAAGGCGTACATCATGGAAAACGTGAGCTTTTCGTGCATCCCCTTGCGGAAAAGCGGGTCGGAGGAGAAATAGTCGAGGGTGTCGTGCATATAGCCCATGTCCCACTTGAAGGAAAAGCCCAGACCGCCGTCGGAGGGCGGCATCGTCACCATCGGGTAGGCGGTGGATTCCTCGGCGACGGTGATCGCACCGGGGAAGCTCGTGAGTATGGCGGTGTTGAGCTTGCGCAGGAAATCGACCGCCGCAAGATTTATGTCGCCGCCGTAGCGGTTCGGGGTGTATTCGCCGGGCTTGCGCCCGTAGTTTAGGTACAGCATCGAGCTTACCGCATCGACACGGATGCCGTCGATGTGGTACAGGTCGAAAAACAGGCAGGCGGAGGATATGAGAAAGCTCTGCACTTCGGGCATGGCGTAGTCGAAGATGAGCGTACCCCATTCGGGGTGACTCGCCATGCGCTCCTCCTTGCACTCAAACAGCGGCGTACCGTCGAACATGGCAAGCCCATGCTCGTCCCTCGGAAAGTGGGCGGGGACCCAGTCCATGATGACACCGATGCCGTTTTCGTGCATGACGTCCACAAAGCGGGCAAAGCCGTCCGGGTCGCCGTAGCGCCCGGTGGGTGCGTAGTAGCCCGTGACCTGATAGCCCCACGAGCCGGGGAAGGGGTACTCGGTGAGCGGCAGCAGCTCGATGTGCGTGTAGCCCATCGACTTGCAATACTCCGCAAGCTCCGGCGCAACGCTTTCGTAGTCGGGGGCGTCCCTCCCGTCGGGGATACGCCACGAGCCGAGGTGCAGCTCGTAAATGCTCATGGGCGAGGTGAAGGGGTCACGCCCTGCCCGACGGCGCATATAGTCTGCGTCCGACCACTTGTGCGACGGTTCCCAGACGATCGAGGCGGTGTTCAGCCCCGACTGCGAGTATCGGGCGAAGGGGTCGGATTTAAAGACCCGTTTGCCGCCCTTTTGCTTTACGCAGTATTTGTACAGATCGCCGTTTTTGAGACCGGGGACAAAGCAGCACCACAGCGTGCCGAAGCGCTCCATGGGTGCAGCCTCGGGGTCCCACGAGTTAAAGTCGCCGACAAGGGAGACCGCCTCGGCGTTCGGCGCCCAAACCGTGAAGCGGTGCGCCTCAAGCTCCGGGATGTAGTGGCAGCCGAAAAGAAGCCACGCCTTTTCCGCCTTTCCCGTGTTGAAGAGATATACGTCGTCCTTCGGTATGTATTTTTCCGTAAGCTCTGAATACATGGCGTTTCTCCCATATCTCTGTATAGTGTCTACATTATATACGCAAACGCCGATGATTCCAATATCTTTTTGACAGGAGCGGGAAATAATTATATACTCAATGCCGAGGTGATATCATGTTTAAATTTAACCACTTTAACTTTAACGTACTCGACCTTGAGCGCAGCCTGCGCTTTTACGCAGAGGCGCTCGATCTTTCACCGGTGCGTGAAAAGACCGCCGCCGACGGCTCTTTTAAGCTCGTATATCTCGGCGACGGTGTGAGCGATTTTTCGCTTGAGCTTACATGGCTGCGTGACCGCAGCGAGGCTTATGACCTCGGCGACGAGGAGTTTCATCTTGCGTTTACGACGGACGACCTTGAGAAGTCGCACGCAAAGCACGCCGAAATGGGCTGTATCTGCTATGAAAATCCCGCCATGGGCATCTATTTCATTCAGGACCCCGACGGCTACTGGATCGAGATCGTCCCCGAACGGCGCTGACTATATCTCCGCTATCTCGGTGACGGAGACCTCAAACGCCGTCTTTTCGACCGGCTGCTCGTCGATGAGCTTTATGTAGCTGCGGCTTTGTATCCGACCTTCCAGCTCCACCACGGTGCCGACGTCCCATTCCGCCGCAGCCCGTGCCTTTAGACCCCATGTGATGCACGGCAGGTAGTCGCTTCTGCCGTACCTGCGGTTTACCGCAAGCATCAGGTCGCAGATGTCCCGCCCCATCGGGGTGCTGCGGAGCTTCGGCTTTTTGCACAGCGTGCCGATGAGCCGTATGCGGTTTTCGTCCTCGTCGCCGCAGAAGGATATCTCCTTTGCGTACACGCTTATGACGAGCTTTGCCCCCTCGCTGCTTTTGTTGTTGAAGGAGCGAAGCTCCCCGATAACACGAAGCTTTTCGTCGCAGCTCACCTCAAGGCTCTCCAAAAGCTCACTGCGCAGAATGACGTTTATTCTGTCCGCAGTGCCGGACAGCCGCATGATCTCAAGCGGGAAGGTGTAAAAGCTTTCGCTTCGGCTGCTGTGAGAGTACACCGGCGCCGCAGCGACGGTGCCGCACAGTACGGCGAGATTGCTGCTTACGTTTTCGTCCATTGCTTACCTCCATGATAAAGCCCGCCGTGGGGCTTTAATTCGTCGTTTTGTCAAAGTATATTAGAGGTGAGCGCTTGAATATGCCGCCCGTTTGCGGTATAATTCCGACAGTGAAGCTTCCCAGACCAAAAACGAAAGGAATTTGCATCATGGATATTAAAGAGATACTCAGAATATGCGACCACACCCTGCTCCGCACCGATTGCAGCTCCGACGAGATAAAGGCACTGTGCGACCAGGCGGTGAAGTACGGCTGCGCCTCCGTGTGTATCCCGCCCTGCCATGTTGCGGGCGCAAAGCGCTATGCCGGAGACAAGATGAAAATATGCACCGTCATAGGCTTCCCCAACGGCTATATGACCACCGCAGCCAAAGCCTTTGAGGCTGCCGACGCCGTTAAAAACGGCGCCGACGAGATAGACATGGTGATAAACCTCTCCATGGTCAAGGACGGCTGCTGGGACAAGGTCGCAGAGGACATCGTCGCCGTGCGCAAGGCGTGCGAGGGCAAGATCCTCAAGGTCATCATCGAGTGCTGTCTGCTTACCGAGGCGGAAAAGATCAGACTTTGCGGCATCGTCGGCGCAAGCGGAGCGGACTTTATAAAGACCTCCACCGGCTTTTCCAAGGGCGGAGCCACGAGGGAGGACGTCGAGCTGCTTCGCAGATACTCTCCCGAACACGTCAAGGTCAAGGCCGCCGGCGGCATAGCCTCGCTTGCCGACGCCGAGGACTTCATCGCACTCGGAGCCGAGCGTCTCGGTACCAGCCGCATCGTGAAGCTTGCGATGCAGCTTGAGTCCGAAAGCGGCGCTCCCGACGAAAGCTATTAAAGTCCGAAGCGGCTTTTTATAAGTCCGCACAGCGCAAGCGCCGGAGCGGACAGCAAAAGCCAGAAAAACGAGTACAGGGGGCAGATCTGCCCTAAGATATTCAGAGGCCGGTCGGAGTAATCCCATACCGCCCAACCGAGTATTATGTTAACCAAATAGCCCACGGCAAGCTCCAAAAGACTTATTGCGGCTGCCGAAATGAGGCACTTTGCCCAGAAGGGGAGCTGCGCTGCGCTCAGAAAGTACATGAACGTAAAGCAGGCTCCCCCGCAAAGCAGCATGGTCCAGTGCGTGTGACTGCGCCACATAAGCTCTATAAGACCGTAAAGTCCCGCTCCGATCGCAAACACGGCAAGTGTTTCCAAAATACATCACCGTCGGTATTTTGCCCCCCGCTGCGGAAAAATATTTCCGTGGGAGGAAAAAATACTTGACAGACGGGGGCTATGCTGATATATTTATAAGGCTGAAAATGAAGTGTGAGCGGTGTCCGCCCTCATCACCGGATCGCAAAAGGCGCATCCCGGTCAATAGGATCCCGATTTTTTGCGGGGTTTTTGCGTGCGGATGCCGAAGGCGTCCGTTTTTTCGTTTTGGAGGTGTTTTACAATAGCAAACGTTAATTACGAGATCAACGAGGAGATCCTTGACAAGGAACTGAGAATTATCAGCGATACGGGTGAGCAGCTCGGAATAATGTCGGCTGAGGAGGCTCTTAAGATCGCAGAGGAAAGAGAGTTGGATCTCGTAAAGATCTCGCCTGCCGCAAAGCCCCCCGTCTGCAAGATCATGGACTACGGCAAGTTCCGCTTCGAGCAGGCAAAGAGGGAAAAGGAAGCCAAGAAAAATCAGCGTGTCATGGAAGTCAAAGAGGTGCGTATGTCGCCCAATATCGACGCAAATGACTTTAACACGAAGCTCAAGAATGCGCAGAAGTTCTTAAACGACGGCGACAGAGTTAAGGTGTCCATCCGCTTCAGAGGCAGAGAAATGGCGCACACCCACATCGGCGAAACGCTGCTGCGTGACTTTGCGGCAAAGTGCGGTGAGATCGCAAACCTCGACAAGGAGCCCAAGCTTGAGGGCCGCAATATGTCGATGTTCCTGTCACCCAAGTCCGCCGCTGCGATCAAGAAGGCGCAGAAGGAAGCCGCAAAGAAAGCAGCCGAAGCTCAGGCTGCCGAGAGCGGGAAAGAATAATCGGTATATTACAGGCTTGCCTGTTAATTAGGCTGCAAGCAGCCATCATACGGAAGGAGAAATTACCATGCCAAAACTTAAGACCCACAGCGGTGCTAAGAAGAGATTCAATCTCACCAAGACCGGTAAAGTAAAGCGTGCTCATGCTTTTAAGAGCCATATCCTCACCAAGAAGGACACCAAGCGCTGCCGTCGTCTGCGTTCCGGCGCAATTGCTGACGTAACTAACGAAGCAACCATCAAAAAGATGATCCCTTACAAATAAGCGTAAGGCTACGAATAGGAGGAAATGACAAATGGCAAGAGTTAAGGGCGCAATGATGACCCGCAAACATAGAAATAAGATCCTCGGTCTTGCAAAGGGCTACTGGGGCAACAAGTCCCGCCACTACAAGATGGCAAATCAGCAGATGATGAAGTCCGGCCGTTACGCATACGTCGGCCGCAAGCAGAAGAAGAGAGACTTCCGTCAGCTTTGGATCACCCGTATCAGCGCAGCCTGCAAGGCAAACGGCATGAATTACTCCACCTTCATGCACGGTCTGAAGCTCTGCGGCATCGACATGAACCGCAAGATGCTCAGCGAGACCGCTATCCACGAGCCTGCTGCTTTCACCGCACTCTGCGAGAAGGCAAAGGCAGCTCTCTAATAGAAAGCTAAAGTCCCCGGTTCGGTCAGACCGAGCCGGGGACATTTTCTTGTAATTTGCGGCGCCGTGTGGTACAATCATTCTGTGCTGAAAGAAATCTAAGCTCAAGCGTATGCGGAGATCAAGGACAAGGTCAAGCCTGACGAGAATTTCAGCGAATTTGTGCACCGTGAATATCAGAGGTGATCTTCATGCTCTACATTTTGAAAGCTTGGTATACCATGCCGCCGACGCTGCCCGTGCTGTTTACGTTTTTTGCGTTTTTGGCACTCGGCGTGTATGCGGCGTTTGGACTTAAAAATAAGCGCAGCGTCCTGTTTTTGGCGCTCGGACTCGTGGCCTTGTACCTGCTCTGCACGCCCGTAAGCCTCAACGACCTGTTCGGCATCGGCGTGTACTCCACCTTCGTCGGAGGTGTGGCAAGTCTCGTGCTTTTGGGCTGCATTTTAGGCTTTGCCGCACGCAGTCTGCGCCGCAAAAAGTGATGAATAAATAAAAAAGCTTCCGCCTATGGCGGAAGCTTTTTTATGCAATGACCTTTCCGAGTACACGCAAGGGCAGCTCCGGGGATATGACAATGTCGGAATATTCGGGGTTTAAGGAGTGCAGCACAAGATGCTCGCCCTTTGCGGCAAGCTGCTTTAGATAAGCGCAGCCGTCGTAGAGGAAAATGCCGATCTCGCCCGTCATCAGACTGTGCTGCTGACTGACCCACACGGTCTGACCGTTGTGGAATCTCGGCTCCATACTGTCGCCCGCAACACGGACGCCGAAGTTGGCGCTGTCCGGCACTTCGGGACCGACCTCGGTCATGTCGTAATGCTCGCTGTCGAGAAACTGCCCCGTGCCTGCGGAGACCGCAAGGGAATACAGCGGCAGACTGCGGCTGTACTTTACCGGCTCCGGGCTGAGGGAGTATTTTCCGCTGTCACGCAGAAGCTGAATGTACTCCGTCGCCTTTCTGCGCCCCGCCGCATTGAGTCCCGAAAGGAAGCCTTCCCCCTCCGGCATGAACTCTCCGGCGATGTCGCTTATCCTGAGCGCACGGCAGAGCATGAGGAACTGAACGGCGCTCGGCAAGGTGCTGCCGTTCTCCCATTTGGATACCGCCTGATTGGTGACATTCACCCCGTAGACCTTGAGCGCTTCGGCAAGCTCCGTCTGCGAAAGACCAAGCTCACGCCGCCGCTCACACAGCTTTTTACCTATATCCATAACGCAACGCCTCACTTTCAATTATGATTATACTATATACTCGGTAAAATTTCAAGCATAAAAATATCTGAAAAAGAGAAAAAATATCTTTACATATCCGCAAAAGGGAGTTATACTGCGTTTAGTATCTTTTGAGGAGAACGACATGGACAGGGCGATACTTCATTCGGATATAAACTCCTGCTATGCGAGCATAGAGCGGCTGTTTGAACCGAGGCTTTGCGGCAGACCCTTTGCGGTCTGCGGCGCACCTGAGCTGCGGCACGGTATAGTGTTATCCAAAGACGATATTGCGAAAAAGGCGGGCGTCAAGACCGGAATGGCGATATGGCAGGCAAAGCGCCTCTGCCCGGAGCTTGAGATCGTGCTGCCGCACTTTGACCGCTACACGGAATACGCCGCCGCCGTGCGCAGCATATATTACGACTACACGAACCTTTGCGAACCCTTCGGGCTTGACGAGTGCTGGCTCGACCTCACGGGCTGCCTTGCCTGTCCCGACCCCGTGGAGACCGCACACGAGATACGGCGGCGGGTCAAAAAGGAAACGGGGCTTACGGTGAGCATCGGCGTGAGCTTCAACAAGATATTCGCAAAGCTCGGCTCCGACTACCGAAAGCCCGACGCCGTGACGGTCATCGACCGTGAAAATTACAAGAGCATCGTGTGGGGGCTTCCCGCCTCCGATATGCTCATGGTCGGGCGCAGCACGGCTCGGCAGCTTGAGCGCATGGGCATACGGACGATAGGCGAGCTGGCGGCGTCGTCGCCCGAAAGTCTGCACGCCGTGTTGGGCAAGGCGGGACCCATGCTGCACGCCTTCGCTAACGGAGCCGACACAACGGCGGTACGTCGTGTGGGGGACGAGCCGCCGCCGAAGTCCGTCGGCAACAGCACGACGCTGCCCTATGACGTGGAGACGCCCCGACAGGCGGAGGTCGTCATACTGAGCCTTGCGGAGAGCATCGGGACGAGGCTGCGTCGGGGCGGCTATATGTGCCGCAGCTTAGAGCTTTCACTGCGCACGGAGGAGCTTACATGGACACGGCACCGAATGAGGCTTTTCGGCGCAACGGACGTCACCCTTGAGCTGCGTGACATGGGGATGCGGCTTCTGTCTCAGGCGTGGACGGATCGCACGCCGCTGCGCAGCATGGGGCTTTGCGCACTTGAGCTTGTGCCGTCAAGCGAACCGGAGCAGATTGACATATTATATGATTATGTAAACTCGGAAAAGCAAAAGAAAATCGACGCCGCCGTTGACGGGATCCGCAAAAAGTACGGTGCGGAGGCGATACAGCGGGCGTCGGTTTTCGGGAACTCCGTTGCACTGGGCAGACAGATCTGCACCCTGCCGGAGAAGGGGTTTATATGACGACATTCGTCCAGTAGCTCAGCACGATAAGCAGACAAACTGCGCTCGGAAGGAAATATAAAAATCTGTGCTTTGTTTTCACAAACGCAAAGAACAAAGCGTTTGAGAGCAAAAGAGGGACAAAGCCTACGGTCAGCGCCATACCTGCGTTATCCCACGCCTCCGCCGGGAGCATTGCATCGGGGTTTGTCACCTCGGTGTTGTGTGTAAGCTGACGGGAGCCGAACCCCTGCCGCCTGTCGACGTACCCTTTCGGTTATTTCCGACTTTTTTGCCTTGATGGGCGTCAGCCCATCTTCATCAAAGAAAGCCGAAAATCCCTCGAAAAGCACTGCCGACAGGTGCTTTGCAGTTTTGCCGGAGCGGATTTTTGTTCGGGCAAGGCAAAGCCCGCAGAGAATACTTGACGTATTGTCAAGGGATTTAACGCAGCACGGGCAGAAATCCGCCCGTCAAAACCGACAGGGGTTTGGCTCCCGTCAGCTCAAGG
>CAVDMS010000057.1:0-10781 GCA_963610045.1 Bacteroidaceae bacterium | reverse complement strand
GCGCAAACGTGAGCGTGCTTGTGACAGAAGCCTGATAAATACCGTCAAGGAGAAAGATTATGGACGAGCTGCTGTGAAAACAGGTGCCGCACTCCGCCGCAGCGGAGCAGGCGGTGATAGGCTCCATGCTTATCGACGCCGGCTGCATACCCGACGTTATCGAGAAGGTCAGAGCGGATGAATTTTATATTCGGCAAAACAGGGATATATTCGAAACGGTATATGCCATGTTTTCCTACGGTCAGACCATCGACCCCATAACCATCCTCGACCAGATGAAGGTCAGGGGAGTTTATAAGGACGGCAGCGACGCATATATTGCGGAGCTTATGAACGTCACGCCGACCGCCGCAAACGTGCTTGAGTACGCCGCCATCGTAAAGGACAGGGCGCTCCTGCGCAACCTTGCGCAGACGGCGGACGAGATAAACAAGTTAGTGTACGAGGGAACCGGCGAGGCGGAGTCGATGCTCGAAGCCGCAGAGCGCAAGATATATGCGCTGCGCCAGGACAGGACCGTGGGCGGTCTCGTTCCGGTGTCCGCCGTCGTGCAGAGCGTGTACGAGAGCCTCTCTGCGGCGGCGACGTCGGGCGCAAAGATCCCCGGTCTGTCAACAGGTCTGCCCGATATCGACCGCAGCATTCTCGGTCTTAACAAGGGCGAGCTTATACTCGTTGCCGCAAGACCCGGTATGGGCAAGACGAGTATCGCAATGAACATTGCGCTCCATGTCGCCAAGACTTCGGGCAAGACCGTTGCCGTGTTCTCGCTCGAAATGAGCAGGGAGCAGCTTGTCAGCAGACTGCTTGCGGGCGAGGGGCTTATCCCGGCGCAGAACCTTCTCACGGGGCAGCTAAGCCCCGATGAGTGGAAGCGTGTCGGCACGGCGGCGCAGTCGCTTTACGCCACCGATATGCGCATCGACGACAACCCCACGCTCACCGTTGCGGACATGAGCGCACAGTGCCGCAGACTGTCGAATCTCGGTCTTGTGGTCATCGACTACCTCCAGCTCATGCAGTCGTCGGGCGGAAATAAAAGCTACAGCAACGAAAACCGCCAGCAGGTCGTTTCGGACATGAGCCGTATGCTGAAGATCATGGCGAAGGAGCTTAACATCCCCGTCATATGCTTAAGCCAGCTCAGCCGTAACTGCGAGACGAGACCGAACAAGCGTCCCGTGCTGTCCGACCTTCGCGAGTCCGGTGCAATAGAGCAGGACGCCGACGTCGTAATAGCGCTTTACAGAGACGGGTATTATAACAGGGAGGCGGAGAATCCCAATCTTGCCGAGGCGATAGTGCTGAAAAACAGAAAGGGACAGACCGGCACCGTGAATCTGACGTGGCTGCCGGAGTACACGACCTTCGCATCCTGCGACAACCTCCATAACGAAGATGATTATTGAGTATATTAAAAAATACGGTATGCTCCGTCCGGGAGATCGGGTGCTGTGCGCAGTCTCCGGCGGCGCAGACTCCATGTGTCTGCTCTCGTGGCTGCACGACAATGCGCAGACGCTCGGCATCACCGTTGCGGCGGCGCACTTTAACCACTGCCTGCGGGGAGAGGAATCCGACAGGGACGAGGAATTCGTCAAGGATTTCTGCCGCAGAGAGGGCATAAGCTTTGCCTGCGGCAGGGGAGACGTTGCGGCGCTCGCAAGAGACAGCGGCAGAAGCACGGAGGACGCAGCCAGAGCCATGCGCTACGATTTCCTGCGCTCCGCCGCAAAAAAGACGGGCTGTAACAAGATCGCAACCGCACACAACGCCGAGGATAACGCAGAGACGATGCTCCTAAACCTCGTGCGGGGAGCGGGAGCGAGAGGGCTTGCGGGCATACCCCCGGTGCGGGACGAGTTTATACGTCCCCTGCTTTCGACGACGAGGGCGGAGATACTGAGTTATCTTGACAGTCGGGGCATCGGCTACGTCACCGACAGCACGAACCTCGATGACGATTACACGAGAAACAAGCTCAGGCACAGGGTGATGCCGGTGCTTTGTGAGCTTAATCCGAGCTTTGCTGCGGGATGCCTGCGCACCGCCGAGAGCCTGCGTGACGACGATGCCTGCCTGTACTTCATCGCAAGGGGCTTTGCCGAGGAAAACTACATCGACGATTCGCTTCCGGCGGAAAAGCTTGCGGCTTTGCCGAGAGCGGTCGCAGTCCGGGTGCTGAGGATCGTCTGCGGGAGCGGGCTTACCGCCGTGCAGACCGATGCGATACTTGCGCTGCTCAAAAGCACGGAGAACAAATTCGTAGACGTCCGAGGGATGCGCATCGCGCGGGACAGGGATAAGCTCCTGTTCGGCACCACCGCCGAAAAGCTCGGCAGCTACGTCATTCCGATAAACGGCGGCATCGACATTCCCGAAGCCGGAATAAGGATTTCGGGAGAAATAATCGAAAATTGCAAACAAATTGATAACATTCACAATTTTGACTTTAAATACTCCGGCATTTGTGGTAGCATATCCCTTACCCCTCGACAGGACGGCGACAGGATAAGGCTCCGGGGCAGAGGCTGCACAAAAAGCCTCAAGGAGCTTTTGCGTGAGCGCAACGTTCCCGTCGCAAGGCGGGACATGATCCCCGTGCTGCGTGACAGAAACGGCCCCATTGCGGTACTCGGAATGGGTATGGACGAGAGAGTCGCAGCCGAACCGGGGGACACGGTTTTGAGAGTAAAAATAAATAAAATAAACTGCACGGGAGAGAATGAGAAAGATGAGAAATGATATTGAAAGCATATTCTTTACCGAGGACGCAATAGCGGAAAAGGTTGCAGCCCTCGGCGCACAGATCTCTAAGGACTTTGCGGGCATGGATCCGATCTTCGTCGGCGTTTTGAAGGGCTGCTTTGTCTTCATGGCGGACCTCATGCGCAGCGTTACGATCCCCTGCTCCGTCGATTTTATGGCGGTCTCCTCCTATCGGGGAACCACCTCCACCGGTGCGGTCGAGATCCATAAGGACCTCAGCCAGAACATCGAGGGCAGACACATCATCATGGTCGAGGACATCCTCGACTCCGGCATGACGCTGAGCTACCTTCAGAATTACCTCACGAACCGCAATCCTGCGTCCATCACCATTGCGACGCTGATGGACAAGCCCTCCCGCCGCAAGGCTCCCGTTTACGCAAGATATTCCTGCTTTGAAGTTCCCGACGCTTTCGTCGTGGGCTACGGGCTTGATTATAACGAAAAATACCGCAATCTGCCTTACATAGGCGTGCTGAAGCCTGAGATTTACATGGCCGAAGAATGATTGCCGACACCAGGAAAGAAGTGATAGTTTGAACCCCAGACGCAACCGATCCAGAGACATAGGATTCTATGTGATCCTGCTCATTATGACCATGGTCATAATTTTCGTCCTCTTAAACGGCGGTGAGACCGAACGGATCTCCTACTCCGAGGTTTACGACCTGTTTAAAGAGGAAAAGGTAAAATCCTTTGAATACGACGGCAGCTCCGACGTCATTACGATGATAGTCCGTGACGACAAGGGCGACGGTACGCATAAGGTCGAATTTGAGGTGTACAGCTTCTCGCTGTTCTACGAGGACTTTAACGAGCTTATCAAAGAGCAGTACGAGAGCGGCATCATTACGGATTATGAGATAACTCAGCCGCAGACCAACTGGTGGCTTGCGATAATCCCCTATGTGATAACCTTCGGACTTATCGTCCTGTTCTGGTATATCATGATGAACCGCTCCGGCGGCGGCGCCAACGGCATCGGCAAGTTCGGCAAGGCCCGCACAAGGCTCGGCAGCGAGGAAAAGAACAAAAAGACCTTTAGGGACGTCGCCGGTGCCGACGAGGAAAAGGAGGAGTTGCGTGAGATCGTTGACTTCCTCCGTGACCCCAAGGCGTTCACCGGCATGGGCGCAAGGATACCCAAGGGCGTCCTTCTCGTAGGCCCTCCGGGTACCGGTAAGACCCTGCTTGCAAAGGCCGTAGCGGGCGAGGCGGGAGTGCAGTTTCTGTCCATCTCCGGCTCCGACTTCGTTGAGCTGTACGTCGGCGTCGGCGCAAGCCGTGTCAGAGACCTGTTCGATCAGGCAAAGAAGATCGCTCCCGCGATCATATTCATCGACGAGATCGACGCAGTCGGCCGTCAGAGAGGCTCCGGTCTCGGCGGCGGTCACGACGAGCGTGAGCAGACCCTAAACCAGCTCCTCGTCGAAATGGACGGCTTCGGTAACAACGAGGGCGTTATCGTCATGGCGGCGACCAACCGTGCCGACATCCTCGACAATGCGCTGCTGCGTCCCGGCCGCTTTGACAGACAGATCTACGTCGGTCTGCCCGATATCAGAGGCAGAGAGGCGATACTGCGCATCCACGCAAGGGGCAAGATCCTTGCCGACGACGTTGACCTCAACTCCATCGCAAAGGGTACGCCCGGCTTCTCCGGCGCCGATCTTGAGAACCTGCTCAACGAGGCTGCGCTGCTTGCCGTGCGCAGAAAGCATCGCTTTATCACCATGGCGGACTGCGACGAGGCGATACTCAAGGTGGAGATGGGTCCCGAAAAGAAGAGCCGCAAGATGAGCGACAAGGCAAAGCGCCTTACCGCATATCACGAGTCGGGTCATGCAATTGCGGGCAAGTACCTTGAGCATACCGACCCCGTGCATTATATAACCATCATCCCCAGAGGTCCCGCCGGAGGCTTTACGCTTTTCCGTCCGCAGGAGGATCTGGAGAGCTTCACCTCAAAGAGCCAGATGTTTGAGAGCATCGTTATGGCGCTCGGCGGCAGAATGGCCGAAAAGCTGTTCCTTGACGATATATCCACGGGCGCATCGGGCGATATACAGCAGGCGACCAACACCGCAAGGAACATGGTCACGAAGTACGGCATGAGCGACAGGCTCGGACCCATTTCCTTCGACAGCTCCGACCACAGCATCTTCATAGGCCGTGACTTCGGCACTACCAAGAGCTACTCCGAGGAGACGGCTGGCATCATCGACGAGGAGGTCAAGCGCATCTTCGACGAGGCGGCTGCGCTGTGCGAGAAGATCCTCACGGAGCACCGTGCGCAGCTTATCGGCGTTGCGGAGTACCTGCTTGAGCATGAGAGCATCGAGGGTGCGGACTTCAACTTCTACTGCGACAACGGCTATTTCCCGGAGCCTAAGCCGCAGCCCGGTATGCGTGACGACAGCATCGAGCGTCCCGCACGCAAGATCGCTCGCTTTGATGAGCCGGAAAGCGACGAAAGCGCCGAACCTCTGCCGGACGATAAGCCGTCCGACGGCGACGACTACGTCATCCCGCCCTCAAACGACGACGATCAGGGCTGAGAATAAGAATAGTATAGGGCGGCAGTTAGCCGCCCTTTCAAACGCAAGAACGCTTCCGAAACGGAGGAATACATATGAAATTAGGTATCGTAGGACTGCCGAACGTCGGCAAATCAACGCTTTTTAACGCAATCACCAATGCCGGTGCCGAAAGCGCAAACTACCCCTTCTGCACCATCGAGCCGAACGTCGGAATGGTCAGCGTTCCCGACGAGAGACTGGACTTCCTCGCAGGGCTGTACGAGCCTAAAAAGTACACCCCCGCAGTCATCGAGTTCGTCGATATAGCCGGACTTGTCAGAGGCGCAAGCAAGGGCGAGGGCTTGGGCAACAAGTTCCTGTCAAACATCCGCAACACCGACGCTATTGTTCACGTCGTGCGCTGCTTTGACGACGAGAACGTCATCCACGTCGAGGGCGGCACCGACCCGAAGCGTGACGTTGAGATCATCGACCTTGAGCTTATCATGGCGGACATGGAGATGGTCGAGCGCCGCATTGAGAAGGCAAACAAAAACGCCAAGGCGGACAAAAAATATCTGCACGAGGCGGAGGTCTTTACCGGACTTTTGGAGCATCTGAACGAGGGAAAGTCCGTCAGAAGCTATGAGTGCGACCCAGAGGACATGGAGCTTATCGCAACGAGCGACCTGCTCACAATAAAGCCCGTCATTTACGCCGCAAACATGGATGAGGACGGCGTTGCGTCTTACGCCGACAACCCCTACTACAAGGAGCTGTGCAAGATCGCAGCGGCGGAAAACGCCGAGGTGCTGCCCATCTGCGCAAAGCTTGAAGCGGAGATCGCAGCCTTAGAGCCGGACGAGCGAGAGATGTTCCTTGAGGAGCTAGGCATGAGCGAAAGCGGCCTTGACCGCATGATAAAGACCTCGTACTCGCTTCTGGGTCTTATATCCTTCCTCACCTGCGGTGCGGACGAGTGCCGTGCGTGGACGATCAAGAAGGGCACCAAGGCGCCTCAGGCGGCGGGCAAGATCCACAGCGATTTTGAGCGCGGCTTTATCAGAGCCGAGATCGTCGCTTTCGACGACCTCAAAAGCTGCGGCAGCATGGCGGCGGCAAAGGAAAAGGGACTGTTACGGTCCGAGGGCAAGGAATACGTTATGAACGACGGCGATGTTACGCTGTTCAGATTCAATGTGTGATGGACGAACTGATATATGCACTTGAAATTATAGGCGCAGCGGCGTTTGCCGTGTCGGGCGCAATGGCGGCGCTGGAGCATGACGCCGACATATTCGGCGTTATATTCCTTGCGGTCGTGACCGCACTCGGCGGCGGCGTTATAAGAGACCTTCTGCTCGGTCTGACTCCGCCGAAGATGTTCGTGAGCTATGTGTACCTTGCCGTGGCGGCGGTCGCAGCGCTCGTCGTCTTTGCGGACGCTTACATTCGCCGGGAAAAGTACAGAAAGCACAGGGACAAGCTCGACAGCATCAACAATATGTTCGACGCCGTCGGTCTTGCCGTGTTCACCGTGTCCGGCATGAACACCGCAATGCAGCAGAGCGACAATGTCCTGCTCATACTGGTACTCGGTATGAGTACCGGCGTCGGCGGCGGTATGCTGCGTGACATGATGATAAACAAAATGCCGAAGGTGCTGCGCAAGCGTGTGTACGCCGTGGCGTCGCTGCTCGGCGGCGGCGTTTACTACGGGCTGTTTGCCCTCGGCGTGCATGAGACGATAGCCGCCGTCTCGGGAATGGTGGTCATTATTGTGCTGCGTGTGCTGGCGACGGTCTACAAATGGAACCTCCCCGCCATAAGAAGTTAAGCATTTGTGAATTCGAGCGCTTTCGATTGACACGGCGATAAGTTTATGCTAATTTATATGGAAAGCAAGTGAGCCGGAGACACCGGCTCGGTAAAAGGGAGTAGCTGACGCATTGGCGTCCGTGCATCGTCATCACGGCCGTATGGCTCGGTGCATGGGATACTGAGCCGCAAGGTTATGTATTTGCAAGACTTTTACGGGTTTTTACCCGTAAAGGTCTTTTTCTTTTCGGGTAAAACAGCTCAGAAAGGATGGTATGATGAGGTATTATTGCGAGGAAAAAGAGAAAGTCTTAGAGAAGTTGGGGTCCTCACACGAGGGTCTCGATGCTGCCGAGGCGGAAAAAAGGCTTTCGGAACACGGTAAGAATAAGCTTGCCGAGGCAAAGAAGGATTCCCTCATTAAGCGCTTTTTTGCGCAGATGAAGGACCCGATGATAATCATACTGCTCTGCGCAGCGGCGATATCCGGCGTGCTGGCCGTCAGCGAGGGCGAGAGCTTTGCCGACGTGATAATCATTCTTGCGGTCGTGATCGTGAACGCCGCCCTCGGCGTTTATCAGGAAAACAAGGCGGAAAAGGCGATAGAGGCGCTGCGGGAAATGTCTGCCGCAAGCTCGAAGGTCATGCGCAGCGGCACAATACACACCGTTCACAGCGAGGACCTCGTCCCCGGTGACGTGGTGCTGCTCGAAGCGGGCGACGCCGTTCCCGCAGACGGAAGGATAATCGAAAGCGCAAGCCTAAAGATCGAGGAAGCCGCTCTGACGGGCGAGTCTGTCCCCGTTGACAAGATCTCGAAAGCGCTCACCGCAGCGGGCGAGGTGCCGCTCGGCGACAGAACGAACATGGCATATATGGGCTCGACCGTCGTTTACGGCAGAGGCGTTATGGTCGTCTGCGCAACGGGCATGGACACCGAGATGGGCAGGATCGCCGACGCCCTTTCGCAGGCGAAGGAGGGGCAGACCCCCTTGCAGATAAAGCTCAATCAGCTCAGCCGTGTGCTGACCTACCTCGTGCTCGGCATCTGCGCCGCCGTGTTTGCCGTGCAGATACTCAGAGCCGGAGGGCTTGAGTTTGAAGCGGTGCTGGATTCGTTCATGATAGCCGTTTCCCTTGCGGTCGCTGCGATACCCGAAGGCCTTGCGGCGGTCGTAACCCTGGTGCTGTCCATCGGCGTCACCAATATGTCCAAGCGCAATGCGATAATCCGCCGCCTGACTGCGGTCGAAACTCTCGGCTGCGCTCAGATAATCTGCTCCGACAAAACGGGTACGCTCACGCAGAACAAGATGACGGTCACGGACTTCTTCGGCAACGACGAGAAGCGCCTTTCCGCAGCCATGGCGCTGTGCAGCGACGCCGAGCTGTCGGAAAACGGAGAGGTCAGCGGCGAGCCGACGGAGGCGGCGCTCGTACAGTGGGCGGCGTCGCTGGGGCTTAAAAAGCCCGAACTCAAGGAGAAGGCGCCCCGCTTCATGGAGGCTCCCTTCGACTCCGGGCGCAAGATGATGAGTACCCTGCACCGTGCGTCCGACGGCATCGTTCAGTTTACCAAGGGCGCTCCCGACATAGTTATCGACCGCTGCGAATACTACCTTGAGGACGGTAAGCCCGTTCCCATGACCGAGGAGTACCGCCAAAAGATATTTGCCGCAAACAAGGCGATGGCGGACAGGGCGCTGCGAGTCCTCGCCTGTGCGGAAAGGCGTTGGGACGCTCCCCCTGAAAGCGCCGCACCGCAGTATCTTGAGCAGAAGCTCTGCTTTGTGGGGCTGTGCGGGATGATAGACCCCGTGCGCCCGGAGGTCAAGGCGGCGATAGAGGAGTGCGAGGCGGCAGGCATCAGAGCGATAATGATAACGGGCGACCACGTCGATACGGCGGTAGCCATAGCCAAGGAGTTGGGGATACTGCACGAGGGCGAGCGTGCCGTTACGGGGCTTGAGCTTTCGGCGATGAGCGACGAGGAGTTTGAGAAGGTGTTCCGCAGCATCAGCGTTTACGCCCGTGTGCAGCCGGAGCATAAGACCCGCATCGTCAAGGCGTGGCAGAATGCGGGCTACGTCACGGCGATGACCGGCGACGGCGTCAACGACGCTCCGTCGATAAAGACCGCCGACATCGGCGTCGGCATGGGCATAACAGGCACCGACGTTACAAAGAACGTCGCCGACATGGTGCTTGCAGACGACAACTTTGCGACCATCGTCGGCGCAGTCGGCGAGGGACGCCGCATCTACGACAACATACGCAAGGCGATACAGTTCCTGCTTGCGTCGAACCTCAGCGAGGTCATAAGCATTTTTGCGGCGACGCTGCTCGGCTTTACGATACTTCAGCCCGTGCATCTTCTGTGGATAAACCTCGTGACCGACTGCTTCCCGGCACTTGCGCTCGGCATGGAAAAGGGCGAGCGCGACATCATGCGCCGCTCGCCGAGACCCGCCTCCGCCGGGGTCTTTGCCGGAGGTATGGGCGTTGACATCGCATATCAGGGATTTGTCGTTTCCGCACTCACGCTCGTGTCCTACTTCATCGGACACTACATCGAAAGCGGCGTTTGGGAGATCGCAAACTCGCCAGACGGCACGACAATGGCGTTTCTCACCATGAGCATGGCGGAGATATTCCACTCCTTCAATATGCGCTCGCAGCGGGGCAGCATATTCGCTATCGGGAACCACAATAAGATGCTTTACCTTGCCGCCGTCGGCTCGCTTATCATGACCACCGCCGTCTGCGAGATCCCGCTTTTGGCGGAAGCCTTCGGCTTTGCATCCGTCGAGCTTAACGAGTACCTCATTGCGATCGGGCTCGGCTTCTGCGTCATTCCGATAGTCGAGCTGGTCAAATTTATTCAGCGAAAATTGGGTTGACATTGCGGGAAAACGGTGATACTATCATAGAATCAGCGATGGGTTATTACCCGTGACGGAGACATGCGGAGCAGTTTTACAGAGAGAGCGGCCTTGGCTGAAAGCCGCCGAAATGCCGACCGTACCACTCCCGAGCCAAAGTGAGGAAATGCACTTTCGCCCCGCGCCCGTTAAGCGCATGATGAGACTAAAGCTGACGAGAGCTAAACCTCTCCTGTCGGCCTAATCAAGGTGGAACCGTGTAAGCAATTACGCCCTTGACATTTTGTCAGGGGCGTTTTTTCCGTTCCGGCGGTAAATGAAAGGAGAAAAGAGAATGGACGAGAAGAAGTACACTTTTGAAAACCCCGAATTTAAGGATACCTACCGTCACACGACGAGCCATATCCTCGCTCAGGCGGTAAAGCGCCTGTACCCGGAGGTAAAGCTCGCTATAGGTCCTGCAATAGCCGACGGCTTTTACTATGACTTTGACGCACCCTTTGCCATCACTCCCGAAATCCTGGAGAAGCTTGAGGCGGAGATGCGCAAGATCTGCAAGGAAAAAATAAAGCTTGAGCGCTTCGAGCTTCCCCGTGCCGAGGCGATCAAATTCATGGAGGAGCGGGACGAGCCTTATAAGGTCGAGCTTATAAACGATCTGCCTGAGGACGCCGTCATTTCCTTCTACCGTCAGGGCGATTTTACCGACCTGTGCGCAGGTCCGCACCTTGACAGCACCGGCAGAGTCAAGGGCAACGCCATAAAGCTCACCTCCTGCACCGGCGCATACTGG
>CAVDMS010000056.1:0-11188 GCA_963610045.1 Bacteroidaceae bacterium | reverse complement strand
GAGTATTTCACAAAAAATGTGGCGTGCTTTTCGGAGCGCAAAAAAGTTAATACTTTTTTGCGCTCCGAAAAGGCATGGGAGAAAGCCCATGTCTTTTTGCTGCTTTTGAGGTAAAACAGAGCGCCGTAAAAAAATTTTAACATTTGCGGGTAAAATGATGAAAAATGTTTGAAATATCATTGGCGGTATAGTATATTAGTTACATACAAATTAAAATGGGGAGGTAGATAAACTTGGAAGAGCAGTTCGCCATAGAAATGCTAAATATAACTAAAGTCTTTCCCGGTATTATCGCCAACGACAACATTACCCTCCAACTCAAAAAGGGTGAGATACACGCCCTGCTCGGTGAGAACGGCGCAGGCAAATCGACCCTGATGAGCGTGCTGTTCGGTCTGTATCAGCCCGAAGAGGGTATCATCAAAAAGGACGGCGTTGAGGTCAAGATAAACAACCCCAACGATGCAAACGACCTCGGCATCGGCATGGTGCATCAGCACTTCAAGCTCGTTGAGTGCTTTACCGTTCTTGATAATATCATCCTCGGCGTGGAACCGAACAAGTACGGCTTCCTGCAAAAGAGCGAGGCGAGAAAGAAGATCCTTGAGCTGTCCGAAAAGTACGGCCTCCACGTCGATCCCGACGCATATATCGAGGACATCACCGTCGGTATGCAGCAGCGCACCGAGATCCTCAAGATGCTCTACAGGGACAACGAGATCCTGATATTCGACGAGCCGACCGCAGTCCTTACCCCGCAGGAGATCGACGAGCTTATGCAGATAATGAAGAACCTTGCCGCTGAGGGCAAGTCCATACTCTTTATCTCCCACAAGCTCAACGAGATAAAGGCGGTCGCCGACCGCTGCACTGTCCTCCGCAAGGGCAAGTACATAGGCACCGTCAACACCAAGGACGCCACCATTGAGGAGCTGTCCGCAATGATGGTCGGCAGAAACGTAAACTTCCACGTCGAGAAGACCCCCGCAAAGCCCGGCGACGTCGTGCTTGAGGTCGAGGGGCTGACCGTTGCGTCCAAGATCCACAAGAACAATGCGGTAAAGAACGTGTCCTTCAAGGTCCGTGCGGGCGAGATCGTCTGCATTGCGGGTATCGACGGCAACGGTCAGACCGAGCTTGTTTACGGCATTACGGGACTTGAACCCGTGAAGGCCGGCACCGTGAAGCTCAACGGCGTTGACATTACCAAGGCATCCATCCGCAAGCGTTCCGTCTCCGGCATGAGCCACATCCCCGAAGACAGGCATAAGCACGGTCTCGTGCTTGACTATTCGTTGGAGGATAACCTCATTCTCCAGACCTATTTCAAGAGAGACTTTACGAATCCTGCGGGCTTTTTAAGACGCAAGAACATTCGTGAGTACGCAAACAGACTCATCGAAATGTACGATATCCGCTCCGGTCAGGGTCCCGTCACAAAGGCACGCAGTATGTCCGGCGGCAACCAGCAGAAAGCGATAGTCGCCCGTGAGATCGACAAGGATCCCGATCTGCTCGTCGCCGTTCAGCCGACGAGAGGACTTGACGTCGGCGCAATCGAGTATATTCACAGGCAGCTCATAAATCACAGGGATCAGGGTCATGCCTGCCTGTTGGTATCGCTTGAGCTGGACGAGGTCATGGACGTTCCCGACCGCATCCTCGTTATGTACGAGGGAGAGATCGTCGGCGAGCTTGACCCGAAGAAGACGACGCAGGAAGAGCTTGGACTCTACATGGCGGGCGCAAAGAGAGACGAGGTGGCGGAATGAAATACGTCAGAGCTTTTTTCAAGAATAACGGAGTTCAGTCGCTGCTGTCCTCCATCCTGTGCGTCATCATCGGCGTTTTCCTCGGATACATCGCGCTGCTTATCATCAATGCCGAGGGTGCATGGGATGCCATTACCAGCCTTCTGATGAACTTCTTCACATGGCCGGAGGACGGTCCCTTCCGTCTGAGGTACTTTGCTCAGACCGTTGTATACACCGTACCGCTGCTCATGTGTTCGCTGTCGATCCTGTTTTCCTACAAGGTCGGTCTGTTCAACATCGGTGCTTCCGGTCAGTACATGGCGGGCGCCGGAATTGCGATATACGCAGCCATAGCATGGCAGATGCCGTGGTACGTCTGCCTCCTGCTTGCGGTACTGGCGGGTGCGGTAATCGGTGCGATCTCCGGCGCTCTGAAGGCGTACTGCAACGTAAACGAGGTTATTTCCGGCATCATGCTCAACTGGATCATCCTGTATTCGGTCAATATGCTCCTGTCCTCCGACATAACTAAGGCCCCCACGGCGGAAACCTATCACATTCTCCACAAGAACCCCGACGCAATGCTCCCGACTCTGGGGCTTGAGGAGCTTGTCGGCGGCTACCAATACTTTACCATCGCCGTGCCGATAGCGATACTCGTCGCCATTGCGGTGTCGATAATCCTCAGCAAGACGAAATTCGGCTACGAGCTTAAAGCCACCGGCAACAACAAAAACGCCGCAAAGTACTGTGGCATGAGGGAAAAGCGCAACATCATCGTGACGCTGTGCATAAGCGGCGCTCTTGCGGGTCTCGGTGCGGCTCTGTTCTACCTGACCGACATCAAGCAGTGGGAAGTCAACGCCTCCAGCGTTAACGCAATGGGCTTCAACGGCATCGCCGCAGCCTTCCTCGGCTGCCTCGACCCCATCGGCGCGATCATTGCGTCCTTCTTCATTCAGCACATCACCTTCGGCGGCGGTTACATAGACCTCTCCGTTTACAGCTCTCAGGTATCCAGCCTTATCTCCTCCATCATCATCTACCTCTGCGGCTTCGTTCTGTTCTTTAAGTATTGCGTGAATCATCTTATCGACAGGTCCGAGGAGCGCAAAAAGAAAAAGGAGGAAGCGGCCTTAGCTGCCGAAGAAAATAAAGACGGAGGTGACGAGAAATGATATTGCTTACTCAGTACACTCTCATCTTCGCCTCGATACTCATTCTCGTCGCGCTCGGAGGCTGCGTTTCCGAACACTCCGGCGTCATCAACCTCGGTCTTGAGGGCATCATGGTCATCGGCGCACTCGGCGGCGCACTCGTAATGAAGTATCTCCCCGACGGCACCAGTCCTTTTGTTATCGTCATCCTCACCATGATGGCGGCGATCCTTGCCGGTACCGTTTACTCGTCCCTGCTTGCGGTGGCGTGTATAAACTTCAAAGCCGACCAGACCATCATCGGTACCGCTCTGAACCTCCTCGGCGTCGCTGCGGCGACGGTTGCGGTCAAGGCTATAAACATTGCCGAGGACCCCAACAACACCTCCTCCGAGATCGTTTACCGTGAGGGCAGACAGGCGTTTTTGACCGACCTCGGCGGCTTTGAGCTGAACGTGTCTATGATAGTCGCATTTGTCGTTCTTATCGGCATTGCGGTCATGCTCTACAAGACCCGCTTCGGTCTGCGTCTCATGGCTTGCGGCGAGCATCCTCAGGCGGCGGACTCCGTGGGTATCAACGTATACAAAATGCGTTGGGCGGGCGTTCTGATCTCCGGTGCGCTCGGCGGTCTCGGCGGCATCGTCTACATCACCGCAGGCGTCAGCCAGTGGATGTTTGAAAACGGCGTTGCGGGCTTCGGCTTCCTCGCACTGGCGGTTATGATCTTCGGTCAGTGGAAGCCCAAGCATATCGCATGGGCGGCTCTGCTGTTCGGCTTCTTCCGCGCATTGGGCAATGTCCACTCCGGCTTCGACTTCCTCAAGGCTCTCGACCTGCCGAGCGGCGTATACAATATGCTGCCCTATGTGGTGTCGCTCATCGTTCTCGCCTTTACCTCCAAGCGCTCCAGAGCGCCTAAGGCGGAAGGCATCCCCTACGACAAGGGATCAAGGTAATAAGTTATGCAAAAATCCCGACGGGTACTCCCGTCGGGATTTTTTTAGATATTCGGTATAAAAATCGCTGCAAAGCCAATGCTTTGCAGCGATTTTGAGCTTATTTAATGGTTATCATCAGCTCGCCTGCCTTGACGGACTGACCCTCGGAGACGAAGACCTCGTCTACGGTGCCGTCCATTCTTGCAACGACGCTGGTCTCCATCTTCATTGCCTCGACGGTCGCAAGCACGTCGTTGACCTTGACGGTATCGCCGGGCTTTACGCTGACCTTGCAGACCATGCCGGGGATGGATGCACCGACCTGAGCCTTGTTGCTCGGATCAGCCATGACAGTACGGGACACACTCTCGGATGCCTTGGGGTCGGGGACTGCGACCTCACGGCGCATACCGTTAAGCTCAAACTGGACGTTGCGGGTGCCGTCCTCGTTGAGGTCGCCGAGACCGAGGTACTTGATGACGAGCGTTTTGCCGTCCTCGATGTTTATCTGGTTCGTCTCGCCGATCGCCATGCCGTTGAAGAAAACGTGGCTGCCCATGCGGGTGATGTAGCCGTACTCCTTGCGGTGACGGATAAACTCCTCGTACACCTTGGGGTACATGGCGTAGGAGATGAGGGAGTGACGCGCCTCATAAGCGGGATGGATCTTGCGAACCTCCTCCTCAAGCTTATCAAAGTCAACGGGCGGCAGCAGCTCGCCGGGGCGGCAGGTGATAGGCTCCTCGCCCTTGAGTACGACACGCTGAAGATCAACGGGGAAGCCGCAGGGGGGCTGTCCCATCATGCCCTTAAAGTAGCTGACAACGGAGTCGGGGAAGGCAAGAGACTCGCCCTTTTCGACGATATTCTCCGGGGTGAGGTCGTTCTGCACCATGAATATCGCAAGGTCGCCGACCATTTTGGAGGAGGGAGTTACCTTGATAATATCGCCGAGCATGAGGTTTACGGTGCGGTACATCTCCTTGACCTCACCGAAGCGGTGACCGAGACCGAGGGATTCGACCTGCGGCTGAAGGTTTGTGTACTGACCGCCGGGGATCTCGTAGCGGTAAATGTCGGTGACGGGGATCTTGAGCCCCTTGTCGAAGCTCTCGTAGCGCAGGCGGACATCGCCCCAGTAATCCGCAAGCTCCTGAAGCCGCTGCGGGTCAAAGCCGGGGTCGCGCCCCTGACCTCTGAGCGCCTCGTTGAGCGCATTGAGACTGGGCTGACTGGTGAGGTTCGCCATGGAGCCGATCGCAGTATCGACGATGTCGCAGCCCGCTTCGGCGGCAAGCAGTAGCGTTGCAAGCTGGTTGCCGGTGGTGTTGTGGGTGTGGAGATTTACGGGGATGCCGATCTCCTGCTTGAGCGTGGATATGAGCTTCTTTGCAGCGTAGGGCTTTAACAGACCCGACATATCCTTGATGGTCAGGATGTGAGCGCCTCTCTTTTCAAGCTCCTTTGCAAAATCGACGTAGTATTTGAGCGTGTACTTATCCTTTGCGGGGTCGAGGATGTCGCCCGTGTAGCACATGGTACCCTCAAGCAGCTTGCCCTGACGCAGTACCTCGTCCATTGCGACCTCCATGTTCGGCAGCCAGTTGAGGGAGTCGAACACACGGAAAACGTCGATGCCCTGCTTTGCCGCCTCTGCTATGAAGGCACGGACAAGGTTGTCGGGGTAGCTCGCGTAGCCGACGAGGTTGGAGCCTCGCAGCAGCATCTGGAAGGGGATGTTGGGGATCTTCTCACGCAGCCAGCACAGACGCTCCCACGGGGACTCGTGCAGGAAGCGGTATGCGGTGTCGAAGGTCGCACCGCCCCACATTTCGAGGGAGAAGCAGTCGGCAAGTATGTCTGCGGTGCCGTCGGCGGCCTTTACCATGTCCCTCGTGCGCAGTCGGGTGGACAGCAGGGACTGGTGCGCATCACGCATGGTGGTGTCGGTGATGAGAAGCTTCTTCTCGCCGAGAATGTAATCCTTAACGGCGTCGGGACCCTTGGTGTCGAGAAGCTCCTTTAAGCCGTCCTTGCGGCTTATGCTGCGCTGCGCTTTCGGGAAGCGGGGTGCGTCGTACTGGTGACGCTCGGCGTCGGGGTTATTTACCTGAATGTTCGCTATGTACTTGAGGACTCTCGTCGCACGGTCACGGCCTTCCTCAAACTCGAACAGCTCCGGCGTTTCGTCGATGAACTTGGTGTGGCACTTGCCCTCGATGAAGGTCGGGTGCGTGAGTATATTTGTGACGAAGGGGATGTTGGTCTTGACGCCTCTGACGTGTTCCTCGTTTATCGCCCTCGTCGCCTTGCGGCAGACGGCGGGGAAGGTGCAGTCCCAGCTCGTGACCTTGACGAGGAGGGAGTCGTAGTAGGGGGAGACGGTGGAGCCGGTCGCAACGTTGCCGCCGTCGAGACGGACACCGAAGCCGCCGCCGGAGCGGTAGCCGATTATTCTGCCGTTGTCGGGCGCAAACTTGTTTGCGGGGTCCTCGGTGGTGACACGGCACTGGATGGCGTAGCCGTTTATGTGGAGATCGTTCTGATTTGCAAGCCCGATCTCGGGGTGGCTCACGGGGCAGCCCTGCGCAATGAGTATCTGCGCACGGACGAGATCGACGTTCGTTATCATCTCGGTGACGGTATGCTCGACCTGGATGCGGGGGTTCATCTCGATGAAGTAGTGATTGCCGTCACGGTCAACGAGGAACTCCACGGTGCCGGCGTTTACATAGCCGACCTTTTCGGCAATCTTGACGGCGTCGGTGTGGAGCTTGCATCTGACCTCCGCCGGGACGCTCCATGCGGGGGCAAACTCGACGACCTTCTGATAGCGGCGCTGAAGGGAGCAGTCACGCTCACCGAGGTGACGCACGTTGCCGTACTTGTCGGCGAGGATCTGCACCTCAATGTGCTTAGGCTCGACAAGGTACTTTTCGATAAAAATGTCGTCGTTGCCGAACGCCTTCTGCGCTTCGCTGCGGACAAGCTCGAAAGACGGGATAACGTCCTCCTCCTTTGAGCAGAGGCGCATACCTCTGCCGCCGCCGCCTGCCGCCGCCTTCAAAATGACGGGGAAGCCGAAGGACTTTGCCATTTCGAGCGCTTCCTCACCGCTCTTTAAGGGAGCGTCGCAGCCGGGAACGACGGGAACGCCGCACTCGATTGCGATCTGCTTTGCGGAGAGCTTGTCGCCCATCTTGGCAAGCACGTCACTGGGAGGTCCGATGAAGGTTATGCCGTTTTCCTCACAGGCACGGGCGAAGTCGGCGTTTTCGGACAGGAAGCCGTAGCCGGGGTGGATGGCGTCCACGTTGCGGCGCTTGGCAAGGCTGATGATCTCGGGAATGTCGAGGTACACGCCGAGGGGGCTTTTGTTTTCGCCGACGAGATAAGCCTCGTCCGCCTTGATGCGGAAAAGACTGTAGGTGTCTTCCTTTGAATACATTGCCACGGTGTTTATGCCGAGGTCGTAGCAGGCACGGAAAATCCTGACCGCTATCTCACCGCGGTTTGCGGCAAGCACTTTGTTGAAGCGTTTTTCGGGCATGGTCTTACTCCTTTGCTAGTATCGGTATACTATAATTTAATATAATTATAGTCTTGTAAATCCCGATTATCAAGCAAATTTGATATTTCGTTACAACCTTTAAAAATCTGAAGCGTCACGGCGGTTTTTGTTGCATTTTAACTAAAAAATGCGGATATGCCATTATTTTAACATAGGAAATTGTGAAAAATGACTATTAAGGTATAAAGAAAAGGCATACCGTGTTCAGGGAACACGGTATGCCTTTTTGGTCAATTTATGCGATAAACAGGGGACTCAGCGCTATAAGAAGCTGCGCCGCCCAATAGAAAACGTGCAGCAGACGGTTCTTGCGGTTATCCGGGTGATCGGAGAAGCACTGCACGGAAAGTATGCTGTCGCTTATGATGAAGCACACGCCTGCGACGGCAAAAAGCAGGGTGCCGACGCTGAAATTCTTAAACGCCGCACCGACGGCAGAGCAGCCCATAAAGCAGACGAAGGCACAGTAGATGCCGAGCGGAATGAAGAGCTTACCCATGTCAAGGCTGTGGCGCTTTGAGTTTATAAGCTCAAGGACAAGGCACAGCGCCGTCAGCGGAAGGGCTATGATCCATGCGTCGGCGGCGATGCCGTACAGCGCAATGACATAGAACACATGACCGAGGAAAAACGCACCTGCGCCGCCGAGAAACAGCGAGGAAAAGCTGTCGGGGTACACGAAGCGCAGCGCCAAAAGCTCATCGCCCACAAAGCCGAAAAACAGACCGAGGACGACCAAAACGGCAAAGCGGTGGCTTTCGGTGAGAAACAGGGTGACGCCCGCAATGCCGATGCAGCACACGGTGGCAAGACCCTTGAGGATCGTCGCTTTCAGATGCTCCTCCGCTTCCATCGCCTTGATGAAATAGCAGGCGGCAACGGGGCAAAGCACGGCAAAAAGAATTATCAGAACATACTGCATAAGGCACCTCACAGAGAGTATTTTTTGCTGTATTCTTCGTAGTAGCCGTCGAAGCCGTGGCTATGGGCTTCGGCGAGACTGTTTATATATTCGTGGGTGTCGAAGGAATCGGACTCAAGCTCTATCATGGCGACGGCGATGTTGGAGCAGTGGTCGCCGACACGCTCGTAGTTCGTGAGCAGGTCGGTGAACACAAAGCCGTGCGACAGGGTGCAGACGCCTGCCTGCAGGCGCTCGATGTGGTGCGACTTCATCTCGTCGCAGAGGTTGTCGATAAGCTCCTCAAGCGGCTCGACACGGTAGGCAAGCTCAAGGTCGTTTTCGACAAACGCCTTGACCGCAATGGTGATGATCTCCGTAACGGCGGCGGTCAGCACCGCAAGCTCCCGTGACGCAGGCTCGGAGAAGCGGATGTGCTTTTCGTGGATCTCCTTGGCGCACTCGGCGATGTTGAGCGAGTGGTCACTTATACGCTCGTAGTCGTTTATGGTGTGGAGGTACTTGCTGACGTCCTCCCGCTGCTCACGGTTAAGCTCCTTCCCCGTGACCGCCATAAGGTATGTGCCGATCTTATCCTCGTATCGGTCGATTATATCCTCCGTGTGCGAGACGTGATCGAAGCCGTCGTCGGAGTAGTTTTTTAAAAGCGCAAAGGAGTCGAAAAGGTTTGACTTTGCCTTTTCCGCCATGGAGTTTACGGTGAGACGGCTCTGCTCGATGGCAAGGGCGGGGTGCGCAAGGAAACGCTCCTCAAGTCTGTCCATATCACGCAGCGCCTCGGCGTCGCTCTCGTTATCCTTAATGAGGAACTTTCCGAGCTTTTCAAGCTGAGGGATAAAGGGCGCAAGCAGGATGACGATTATAAAGCGGAACACGGTGTTTAAAAGCGCAAGGCTCACCGAGCTCATGGTCATGGACATGAAGGAAAAGTCAAAGATCGCATTTGCGGTGTAGAAAATGATGCTGAACAGCACAACGCCGAGGAAATCGACGAGCAGATACGAAAGAGCGGTGCGCTTGCCGTTGCTGCTTGCACCGAGGGCGGAGAGCAGAACGGGGACCGATGCGCCGATGGCGATGCCCATGATGATGGGCAGTGCGGTGTCAAAGCGGACGGCGCCCGTTATGGAGAGCGCCTGAAGGATACCGACCGCTGCGGAGGCGCTCTGTATCACACTGGTGAATACTATACCGAGAAGGATTCCGAGGAGGGGATTTGAAAATGCGGTGAGCATATCAATAAAGGTCTGGCTTGAGCGAAGTCCCGATACGGCGCCGCTCATGGCGTTTATGCCGAACATCAGAACCGCAAAGCCGAGCATGATGTCGCCGACGTGCTTTTTGGTGCTGCTGCCGGAGAACATACGCAGCATGATGCCGATAACGGCAATGATGGCGGTGAGCGTATCGGTCGAGATAAGCTCTAGCCAACCGGTCGCGTCTCCGCCGCCGACATCGGAAAGGCAGATGATCCAACCCGTGATACTGGTGCCGATTATGGCGCCCATGACGACGCCGATCGCCTGTCTGACCTTCATCATGCCGGAGTTTACAAAGCCGACCACCATGACCGAGGTTGCAGACGAGGACTGGATAACGGCGGTGACGCCGGTACCGAGAAGTATGCCTTTCAAGGGAGTGCTTGAAAGACGGTACAAAATAAGCTCAAGCTTATTGCCCGCAACGAGCTTTAACCCGTCTCCCATGAGCGCCATACCGAACAGGAATAGCGCAACGCCGCTCAGCAGCTCAAAAACGTTAGAAATCCCCAATGCTTTTCCCTCTGTTATTGTATGAGTTGAGCAGAATCCATAAATGCTCAATATAAATGTATATTAAAACACGCACAAAATCAAGAAGTAGTTTTCGTTTCTCCCATACAGACAGTTTGCCGAGTTCGATTTTGTCGGTTTTTGTTTACTGTGCCGCAATTTTGTGTTAGAATATAAACACTATTCACAGGAGGACGGCAGGATGTGTATTAAGGATAAAGAGAAGCTCGACAAGTGGGTCGCAAGCGTCGTTGCGGCGACGGGGAAGGTGCTGTCTTTCCTCGAAAACGCCTCGATGAAGCTCGATCCTCTCGTCAAGGTGCCGTTTGTGGGAGACAGCATCGCACAGGCGCAGGACATAGTTTATATGCTGAACGATTATTACAGGGGAAACTACAAGCGTGTGCCGTTTACGGCGATTATCGGGGCGACGCTTATCATTGCCTATCTTGCAAGCCCCTATGACCTCATACCAGACAACGTACCGATCCTCGGCTTTGTGGACGATGCGCTCATCATAAATATCGTTGTGAGCCTTTGCCTTGACCGTGAGCTTGAGGAATACAGACGTTGGAGGAACGAAAACAATGAAATACGGCAGCTCGCTTAAAGCCGGTATCGCCTTCGGGCTTATGCTCGGACTGCTGACATTGGGAATAAGGCTCAGCTCCGGAGACACGTTTGCGCAGCTCCTGCCGCAGGCGCTCGCCACCGCAGTGTTCGGCGGTCTTGCAATGGGGCTTTACATGAGGTCGCACAATTCGAGGATGAGCGCAGAGGTCGCTGCCTTCGGAAAGTCGCTTCGTGAAAAGGAAAAGGTCCTGCTTGAGGACGCTGCCGGACACTACCGCTCCGGCGAATGCGTTGCGGGCAGACTGTGGCTCACCGAGACGGGGCTTCACTTCCGCTCACATCCGGGAACCCTAAACAGCCACACCCTGTTTGTGCCGACGGGCGAAATTAAAAGCGTCGTGCCGACGAAGATCGCCGGTATAACGAACGGCTTTCTGCTCGAAACGGAAAACGCAAGCGAGTGCTTTGCGATCAGCAGAGCCGCAAAATGGATAGAAG
>CAVDMS010000055.1:0-11211 GCA_963610045.1 Bacteroidaceae bacterium | reverse complement strand
GAAGATGGGCTGACGCCCATCAAAGCAAAAAAGTCGGAAATAACCGAAAGGGTACACCGACAGGCGGCAGGGGTTCGACTCCCGTCAGCTTAAGCGAGAGATGTGCGTTGCAGGCAAGGCTTTGCGATTGAGGAAGGCTTTGTGCCTTGTGATTGAGCAAAACGAAGCATGCGGCGCTCATATCCGCTTAAAAACGGGGTTCGGATACTCCCCTTATGCTCTTATTTTACACCAGCATAATTCCGAGGTCAAATAATTATCTGTTGTTTTATGTGAATTTTTAGTGTACAATTGTTCTGCGCAGTCCCGATTTCCGTCGAAGCGGCGGAAATACGCTACGGCTCGGAGGTTTTACAATGAAGCTTAATTACAAGCGCACTATTTTTGTCGGCTTTGCCTTCTTCCTTATTTGCGCCTTTTGGCAGGCATACGACAATGCGATCCCCCTCATCCTGACCAACAAATTCGGAATGTCGCAGACGTGGTCCGGCGTCATCATGGCGCTGGACAACATCCTTGCGCTGTTCCTCCTCCCGCTCTTCGGCGCCATATCCGACAGGCACAACGGCAAGCGGGGCAAACGCACCCCGTTTATCATGGTCGGCACCATCATCGCCGTCGTGACCTTCGTTGCGCTGTCCTTTGTCGATGCGGCACAGCTCAAGGCGATAGACAAGGTCTCCGCCATTGACGACGTCAAGACGCTTGAGTACATCTACGACGAGCAGGCGGACGAGACCCTTATGACCCCGGAAGGCGAGAAGTTTGTCCTCAAAGATCGGTTTACCCGTGAGGAGTTCTCCGCCATCAAGTGCCAGACCGTGAACGAGGCGGGCAAGACCGTCACCACCCCCGAATACACGGATTACGTCACCCCCGCACGTCAGGCGTGCATACATGAGATAAGCACCGGCGAGCCGGGTATGCTCATTCTCTTTATTGCGGTCCTGCTCATGGTGCTTCTGTCCATGTCCGTGTTCCGCTCCCCCGCGGTCGCACTCATGCCCGACGTGACGATAAAGCCCCTGCGAAGCAAGGCGAACGCCGTCATAAACCTCATGGGTTCGGCGGGCGGCATCGTGATACTCGGCGCCGGAATGCTGCTCAAAACGAGCGACGTTCACAATTCCATGATGAGCTACGTCGCCTACTTCGGCATAACTGCGGGCGTCATGCTCATCGCCCTCTTCATCTTCCGTGCGAAGGTCAACGAGCCTAAGCTCGTCGAGATCATGCACGAGGACAGCCGCAAGTACGGCATCGAGGAAAACGACATCGACGAGGAGACCGGAGAAAAGCGCAAGCTCAGTCATGCCGAGCGCAGGTCGCTCATATTCATTCTCGTATCCATCGTGTTCTGGTTCATGGGCTACAACGCCGTCACTTCAAAGTATTCCGTCTATGCCGGAAATATTCTGAACAAGGACTACAACACCACGATGATGATAGCGCAGATCGCAGCGATCGCAGCCTACCTCCCCGTCGGCATGGTCGCATCCAAGGTCGGCAGAAAGCGCACCATTTTGGCAGGCGTCGTGATGCTGTGCGCAGCCTTCGGCGCTGCGGCGTTCGTTAACGAAAACAGCAGCATTATCGTCATGTACCTGCTCTTTGCCCTTGCGGGCATCGGTTGGGCGACGATAAACGTCAACTCCTTCCCGATGGTCGTTGAGATGTGTTCCGGCGGCGACGTCGGCAAGTACACCGGCTACTACTACACCGCATCCATGGCGGCGCAGGTCGTCACCCCGATGCTGTCCGGCTACATAATGGACAGCTTCGGCATGAAGACCCTGTTCCCGTATGCGGCGATATTCGTCGCTCTCGCATTCGTGACGATGCTGTTCGTCATGCACGGCGACAACAAGCCCATCGCAAAGAAGGGTCTCGACGCCCTCGATGTTGACGACTGATACGAAACAATCAAGAATGGCTTCCCTCTGCCATGTATCGATAGGGCAGTAAAAGGAGTAAGCAAGTGAGAATACAACATAAAAACCTGACCATCCGCCAAGCCGAGCTTGCCGATGTAAAGCAGCTCGCCGCTTGGTGGAATGACGGTGCTGTGATGGCACACGCAGGCTTTCCCAACGGCTTGGGAACGACCGAGGAAGAGGTTGCAAAAGAACTCGGAAACGGTCTTCTGGTCGTTGAGGAAAACGGTCGTCTGATCGGCGAGTGCAATTACCGCAACGTGTCGGACGGAGTTGCGGCGATCGGCATTAAGATCTGCGAAAGCGATTGTCAGAACCGTGGTGTCGGCAGGAAGGTTTTGAGTATGCTGATCGGTTGGCTGTTCAGAAACGGCTATGTCAAAATCATCCTCGATACGAACTTGACGAACACAAGAGCGCAGCACGTTTACGAATCGCTCGGATTCCGCAAGGTACGAACCAATATTGATTCTTGGAAAGACCAGCTCGGTCGGCTTCAATCATCGGTTGATTATGCGCTGCTTGAGCAGGATTTTGTCAGTTATGAGTGAGGGAGACACCTATTCCGATTTCAGTGCTTTCCCTATCGCTCGGTAATCCCCGAAACAGCGAAGCTCAGGAAACAAATAAAAAAAGACTTCCCTCACGGGAAGTCTTTTTTTATTAAATGTTGAGCTTATGCTTCCGCCTTGCCTCTGGTGAAGAAGAACAGGATCGCTGCGACCGCAAGCACGATCAGTGCGATCATGGGAAGCTGCTGCTCGGAGTAGGTGCGGATGAGTCCGACGACGTTGCCCGCAACCGCAAGCACCAGTGCAATTGCTCCGAAGACCTTGCACTTGGGCAGCTTAACGAAGGCTGCGATAAGTCCGAACAGTGCGCCGAGCATACCGAGTCCGATGTAGACCGCTCTGCCGACGAGGTCGGCGGTGGTGATCTCGGTCTCCTCGTCAACGACGGCGTAGCCTGCGTCGAGAGCGTCCATGCCGTTTTCGACCTTGGCTGCTATCTTCTCGTTTTCCATGAGAGTTGCGTAGCCTGCGTCGATCTGCTTCTGACCCGCTTCAAAGGTCTCAAGCTGAGTCTTGCCGTCGGCAAGCTGATCTTCCGCTGCGCTGAGCTTATCCTTGCCCTCTGCAAGCTGCTTTTCAGCCGCCGCAAGAGCAGCCTCGCCCGCACGAAGCTCTGCCTTGGACTTGTCGAGCTTTGCCTTGCCTGCCGCAAGCTTAGTCTTTGCGTCCGCAATTCCTGCGTCGACCTGTGCTGCGACCTGCTCACGGATGCCCGCCTTGACCTGTGCTTCAACGCCGGCACGGATCTTTGCCATCGCTTCGTCGTTCGCCATGACGCCCGCCTTTATCGCATCGTGCTGCGCCTCGACGCCCGCTCTGATCTGAGCCTCGGCTGCCTTCAGAGTCGCCTCGTCCGCTTCGGGATTTGCCGCCTTGAACTCGGCAAGCTTCTGCTGGATCATTGCCTCGGACTGCTGCTTTACGGCAGCCTCGACGCCGGTGTCAAGGTTCTTCTCAATGAGTCCGTTGACGACTGCGGGGTTGGCCTTGATGTACTCCTCGGTCTTCTGGTCGATGACCGTATCCCTGTTGTTCACGGTGTAGTTATACTGTGCAAGGCTCGTGTCATATTCCTTCTGTCCGGCGGCAAGCGCTACCTTGCCGTTTGCTATCTTGGTCTTGCCTGCTTCGTAGTCAGCCTCGCCGGCCTCGAGATCCTTCTGCCCCTGCTCATACTCGGCAGTACCGTCCTCGTAAGCCTTGAGTCCTTCTTCGTATGCCGCTCTGTTTTTCTCCAGCTCGGCAACGCCCGCCTTGAGCGTGTCCAGCTTTTCGAGCGTTTCGGCCTTGTTCTTTTCGCCGTCGCTCTTTTCCTGCAGGATGTCCTTAATTCCGAAGGCTCCCGCAACAAGCATGAACAGGCAGGCCAGGATCAGAACGATGCTGAATACCTTTTTTACCATTATTTTGTCCTCCTTATAGTTTTATCTGTACATCTGACGCAAATTAGTATAAACCATCGTTAACAATTTCGCAACACATTTTGTCAGAAAATAAACAAAAAGGAGGTTTTTTGTTATAATGCATGAAACAAATTTTTAAATTTGTTCAAAATGTCGAAGTTTTTAGGCAAGCATGGTGATGCTTCTGCCCTTTGAATCTATGATCCCCTCGTCCTTCATCATGCGAAGCTCACGCATAAGGCTCGTGCGGTCAACGCAGAGGTAGTTGGCAAGCCCCGACAGCGAAAGCTCGGTCTCGAAGCTGTTGCCGTATTTTTCCTGCATATATTCAAAGTAGCTCAGAAGCTTCTGACGCACGGTCTTTTTGCTTATCATGTTTATGCGCAGCGCAAGCATCTGCGCTTTCTTCGCCGTGAGCTTAAACAGGTTGCTGTTGAGCTTCGTGTGATGCTCGCAGGCGTTGGGGCATCTGCCGTAGATGCAGGTCATTTTAATAAACAGCACCCGGCAGTCGGCGTCCGCCTCCACGACGTAGCCCAAGCCGCTGTACGGCAGAGCGAACACCTCACCGAAGATGTCGTTCGGACGGTAGTTTTCGAGCAGGGTGTACTCGCCGTCGGAATCGACGCAGTAAAGGTGCGCCTTGCCGCTGAGCAGCACACAGAGATTTTTAAGCTCCGTTTCGTAGACGAGTATCGTGTCGCCCTTGCGGAAGCTGCGTTCTTCGGGCTTAAAGCAGCGGATCATCGCATCAATGCTGTCGTTCGTTATGTCCTTAAACAGCTCTACATTTGTAAGTTCCATGAAATCGCCTCCAATGCTTTAATAGTAGCACATTTTTGTTGTATATGCTACAGTCACTTTGTCAAAAGTGTGATAATATCAACTCGAAAGTGTTTAAAAGGAGGCTTTACCATGTATTGCACGAGAAAAGTTACCGACGACCTCACATGGGTGGGTGCCGACGACAGGCGGCTTGCCTGCTTTGAGGGCGTTTACGGCGTTCCCGACGGCGTTTCCTACAATTCATACCTGCTTCTGGACGAAAAGACCGTCCTGTTCGACACCGTCGATAAGGCGGTGAGCCGCAGCTTTTTTGAGAACATTGCGCACACGCTCGGCGGCAGAGGGCTTGACTACCTCGTGATCTCGCACATGGAGCCGGATCACGCCGCAACGGTCGAGGAGCTGACGCTGAGGTACCCCGGCGTAACCGTCATCTGCAACGCAAAGATCAAGACCATGCTCGGTCAGTTCTTTGAGCTGTCCGATTCACTCAACTACCACATCGTCGCCGAGGGCGACACCTTCTCCAGCGGCAGGCACAGCTTCACCTTCGTCATGGCGCCCATGGTGCATTGGCCGGAGGTCATGATGACCTACGACCTCAACGACAAGATCCTGTTCTCCGCCGACGCCTTCGGTACCTTCGGAGCGTTAAACGGTCACCTCTTTAACGACGAGGTGGACTTTTTCTCCGACTACCTCTCCGAGGCACGGCGCTACTACACCAACATCGTCGGCAAGTACGGCGCTCAGGTGCAGGCGGTGCTCAAAAAGGCTGCCGGGCTGGAGCTTAACTACGTCTGCCCGCTGCACGGCTTCGTTTGGCGCAGTCACTTCGGCGATTTCCTTGAAAAGTACCTTCAGTGGAGCAGCTACACCCCCGAAGTCAAGGGCGTTATGATCGCCTACGCCTCCGTTTACGGTCACACCGAAAACACCGTGAACATCCTCGCCTGCAAGCTCGCAGAGCGTGGGGTCCCCGTTCGGGTGTACGACACCTCGGTCACTCCGGCAAGCTACATCGTGGCCGACGCCTTCCGTTACAGCCATCTCGTGTTTGCCTCCACCACCTATAACGCCGGTATTTTCGTGACGATGGAAAACCTCATCCACGACATCGTAAACCACAATCTCTGCGGCAGAAAGATCGCACTTCTGGAAAACGGCTCGTGGGCATCGACCTCCGGCAGGCTCATGCGTGAGCAGCTTTCAAAGCTCAAAAACACCGAGTTTATCGGCGATACCTTCTCCATAAAGTCCGACATCAAGGAATCGCAGCTTACCGAGCTTTGCGCCCTTGCCGACGCCATTGCAGCCGACGTCCGCCCCGAAGTCAGGGTCACCGAGAGCGCAAAGACGGCAGGCGAGGTCGATAACGACGTGTTTACCAAGTTCAGCTACGGCGTTGAGATCCTCACCACCCGCACCGAAGGCGTCGACTACGGCTGCATCATAAACACCGCAGGTCAGGTCGCAGCGGGCGACCCGAAGAAGCTCACTGTCTCTGTCATCAAGAAGAACAACACCTGCGACATGATAATGAAGTCCGGCAAATTTAACCTCTCCATCCTCACCGAGGACGCACCCTACGACCTGTTTAAGCACTTCGGCTTCCAGTCCGGCAGAGACGTTGACAAGTTTGCGGACGTCGGCTATGACAGCCGCACCGAAAACGGCATACGCTACGTCCCCGAATACACGAACGCCGTCCTGTCATGTGAGGTCATCGACTGCCGTGACCTCGAAACGCAGATGCTCTTTATCGCAAACGTGGTCGAGGCGAAGGTGCTTTCCGACGCAAAGAGCTGCACCTACGCATACTACCATGCGCACATCAAGCCCAAGAAGAACCCGGCGCCGGAGCAGCGTGAGGGCTACGTCTGCAAGGTCTGCGGCTACTTCCACGAGGGCGAGATGCCCGACGGCTTCGTGTGTCCGCTGTGCAAGCACGGTCCCGAAGATTTCGAACACGTCGTTCCCGAAAAGAAGGAACCCGTAAAGGGCTACGTCTGCAAGATATGCGGTCACTTCGAGCCTTGCGAGGGCGAGCTTCCGGAGGACTACACCTGTCCCCTGTGCCACCACGGCCCCGAAGACTTCGAACCCGCAGTACAGTGAAATAAAAATTGCACATAGGCTAAGCCTATGTGCAATTTTATAAAAAGAGCCAAAGGGAGCTATTCTACACGGAATCTCTCCCTTTGGCTCTTTTTATACCGCTTACGGAAACAGAGGATCAGATCAGACCCTTGAGCTTCTTGATGCAGTCGGGGCAGATGTTCTTGCCCTTGTAGTTGATTATGTTGCGGCTGTTGTCGCAGAATATGCACGCGGGCTGATACTTGTGCAGAATGATATTGTCGCCTTCAACAAATATTTCAAGAGCGTCTCTTTCGGCGATATCCAGGGTACGGCGAAGCTCAATGGGCAGAACGATACGACCCAGCTCGTCAACTTTTCTAACAATTCCGGTGGACTTCATTGTAATTCCTCCTATGATTAGCATATTCTAACAGAATTTACGTTACTATTATATCAAAACAAATCGTAATGTCAACAAAAATCGCACAATGCGTCAAAATATTTGTTTTTCTGAAACATTCGATATTGCACGGGCATAATTTTTGCATTCAAATGAATACATTGTACAAACAAGGAGGCAGTAATTAACATGATAATGGGTGCAATTTGGACAAGTATGGTAGTAATATCAATTTTTTTCGCCTGTGCAAACGGAACGGCTTCCGAACTGGGAAATGCGGCTCTTGAGGGCGCAGAGGCGTCTTTAGAGTTCTGCATTTCCATCGGCGGCGCAATTTGTCTCTGGTGCGGGGTCATGGAGCTTATGAAGCGTTGCGGGCTTTCCGCCGCCCTGGGACGTATACTGCGTCCGCCGCTTAAACGGCTTTTTCCCGAAAGCGCAGGCAGGGAGGAGATCATGGAGCCGCTTGCGGCTAACGTCAGCGCAAACCTCCTCGGTCTCGGCAATGCGGCAACGCCGATGGGCATACGGGCGGCAAAGGGAATGGCGAAGCTCTCCGGCGGAAACGCCTCGGACGAGCTGTGCAGGCTCGTCGTGCTGAACACCGCCTCGATCCAGCTCGTGCCGACGACGGTTGCGGCGATCCGTGCCTCCTGCGGCAGCCAAACGCCGTTCGACATCCTGCCCTCGGTATGGATAAGCTCCACGCTCTCCGTCGTGTGCGGACTTTGCGCTGCGGCGCTGTTTTCGAGGCTCAAAAAATGAAGCTCGTCTGCGACCTCATCGTACCGTTTATTCTTGCGGCGATCGGCATCTGCGCCGTCGTGCGCAAGACCGACGTCTTTCCGGCGCTCACGCAGGGCGCCGCCGACGGGCTGAAAACGCTGTGCGAAATGCTGCCCTCGCTCGCCGTGCTGTTTCCGGCGATATATATGCTCAGAGCCTCCGGCGCACTGAACGCCATAGCCGAGGCTCTGTCGCCCGTGCTGTCGCTGCTCGGCATACCGCCGGAGCTAGGCGTGCTTGCGCTGCTGCGCCCGATAAGCGGCGGCGCAGCCACCGCAGTCGGGGCGGAGCTTATCGCATCGAGCGGTGCGGACTCCCTCGTCGGGCGCACCGCCGCCGTGATGCTCGGCTCAAGCGAGACGACCTTCTACGTCATTGCGGTGTACTTCGGCGCAGCGGGGGTCAAAAAGACCCGCTGGGCGATACCGGCTGCGCTGTGCGCAGACCTTGCCGTGTTCGTGTTCTCGGCGCTGTGCGTGCGCCTTTTGTACTGAAATATGACAGCCTCGACCTCCGACGCATAGAATAAAGGGATCATGTGTTGGAGGATGTAAGCTTTGGACTATGTGCTGATAACCGCTCTGGCGATAGCGCTTTGCAGCGCTTTCGGCGCCGTGATTGGTTTTTTGTTTAAGGATATCAGCCCCACGGTCGAGGATACGGTAAACGGGCTTGCGGCGGGGATCATGCTCTGCGCCGCAGCGCTCGGACTCGTGCTGCCGTCCGTGGAGTTTTCGGGCGACAGGGCGGCATGGCTGCCCGGACTTGGGATAATATGCGGTGCGGCGTTTCTGACGCTCATCTCCCGTGCGGGACCGGCGCTCACCCGTCGCATGGGCATGAGCGAGGGAAACGACCTCTCCCGCAACCGTGCGCTCGTGTTCGTTGCTGCGATAGCGATACACCACTTCCCGGAGGGCATCGCCGCCGGGGTCAGCTTCGGCACCGGGGATCTCGGCGACGCAATACCCGTCGCAGCGGGGATCGCATTTCAGAACATACCGGAGGCAATGATAATCATTCCTCCGCTGCTGTCAAACGGTGCGGGGAAGCGGCGTGCGGTCGTCGTGTCGGTCATATCGGGGATGGTCGAGGTCGTCGGCGTGTTCTTCGGCTACTTTGCCGTGAGCCTGTCGAGGGCGATACTGCCCTTTGCGCTGGCGTTCGCCGCCGGGACGATGCTGTACGTCATCGTGGACGACATCGTGCCGCAGACGCACGAGCGCAGCGCCGGACGCCTTGCGTCGTATGCGGCGCTCCTCGGCTTCTGCATTATGCTCACCGCAAGACAGTTTTTGTGATGCAGCAAGCGGAAAAGAGGCGTACAGGAACCTGTACGCCTCGTCTTTTCTCACTTCATGTCACGGTACATGAACAGGACGACTGCCCAGCGGGGGCATATAGCGTTGGGGCGGAAGGTGCCGTCCTCATAGCCCAAGGTGACGCCCTTCTCGACCGCCCATGCGACCGCATCTCTAAACGGAGCGGCAATGTCGGCGGCGTCCTTAAAGCCGTCGATGCTTCCGGAGCTTGCGGGCTTGCCCTCATACCTCCACAGGAAGGTGACAAACTGCGCTCTCGTTACGCTGGCGTTGGGGCGGAAGGTGCCGTCCTCATAGCCCGTGGTGATGCCCTTCTCGACCGCCCATGCGACCGCCTTGCGGAAGGGTGCGGCTATGTCGGAAGCATCCTTAAACACATCGACGGAACCCGTAGATTCGGGGCAGCCTGCGGCACGCCACAGGAAGGTCACGACCTGCGCTCTCGTGCAGGCGCTATAGGGACCGAAGTGCGTTGCGTCAAAGCCGCTCGTTATCTGCTCCGGCTCGTGGTAGTACGCCCACAGGACGGCGTCATAGTATACCGCATTCTCCGCCACGTCGACAAAGGGATTTTCGTAGCTACCCTCGTTTTGGATGGTGAGCGATGCGTTGTTTTCCTCCGCCGAATCGGACAGCTTGAACTCGCCCCTTGTCTCATCGTTTATCTTGCCGAAGCTGTATTCCTCGTCAAGGTAGGTGAAGGTCGCATTATCCACATGCGGCGTAATTGTTGCCGTCTCACAGCCTTCGGGGAGCTCAAACACCACATACTCGCTTTCGGTGTCGCCCGCTTCAAGCAGGTACTCGGTTGCACCGGAGACGGATATGGCTCCCTTTTCGGCATAGATAGCATGCGACAGGTATTTTTCCTGCATAGCTCTGTCGTTTGAATCAAAATAATTGCCTACTATGCTGAAATACTTCTCCACGCTTCTTAGGCCTATGCAGTCAATAGCGCCTGAAAAAGTCGAATACGGCGACTGATATACTTTCCCGTCGGAGCCTTTGTAGAGATAGGTTTCCGTATCGGGGAAGTTGTTGTCATAGACATATATTCGCTCCTGCCCGTTGACCACGCTGTATCTGAGGAAGTTGATCGCATGACCTCCCTCACCTACGACCCTGATGCTGATTTGCAGAACACCTTTATCGTCAAAGCTGTGATCCTTAACGTAGCTTGTAACCTCTGACCAATCTGAGGAAATATCTCTTTTTTTGTTCAAATAGAACGACCCGCCCGCAACTATGGCAGCTTGAGCTTTAGAGCCCTGTATTGCCTGATAATAGCAAATCGGCGCTTTAACCGTATTTGTTTTGCTCAGGGCATATACATTCCCGTTTACGGCGCCGACATGACCCTCGTCCAAAATGCCCATGTAATAAGCCGAGCTTGTCATGGACATTCCGAAGCAGTGACCATACCGTGAGTCTGCGTCACCGAAATTGGGAAAGCTGTAGGTCTCCTCTCCGAGATTGTAGACACCAACACCAAAGTGCTTGGTTGCGCCGTCTATTCCTCCGTTGTGGCTTTCAAAGTGGATCTGACTCCATTCTTGTTCGGTTCCGTCGTAGTACACATCCGTCAGACTGCTGCAGCCGTGGAACGTGTACCAACCGATACTTTTTACGTTGCGCGGAATATTGATGCTTGTCAGACTGGTGCAGTATTCAAACGCTATGTCCTCAATGGCTGTAACCGAATCGGGTATGATTACTTCGCTCAGGCTGCTGCATTCGTCAAACATTGAATGAGGTACACTTGTTATGCCGTCTGGAAGTGTCACTTTCGTCAATTCGGTGCAGCCGCTGAACAGACTCCAGCCTATGCTCTTAACGGTGGCGGGTATGTTCGAACTGGACAGATTTGTGCAGCCGGCAAAAGCATGGTGTCCAAGGCTTGTGACGCTGTCGGGTATGAGTATAACG
>CAVDMS010000054.1:0-11318 GCA_963610045.1 Bacteroidaceae bacterium | reverse complement strand
GAGACGTAGGGTGCCGCCCTTATTTATTTTGTCACTTTGACCCGGCATAAAATCAATGACCTTATGCTTGCACAGCTCGTCAAACTCACCGGAGTTTGCGTCAGCTATTCCCGCTGCGCTGCGGGCAAATTCGATGACGGCTATCTGCATTCCGAGGCAGATACCGAAGTAGGGTATCATGTTTGTGCGTGCGTATTTTGCCGCCTGTATCATGCCCTCGACGCCTCTGTCTCCGAAGCCGCCCGGCACGAGTATGCCGTCAAGCCCGGAAAGCACATCTTCGGCGCTTTCGGACGTCACGGTCTCGGAGTCTATCCATTTGATGTCCACACCCACGCCGTGACTGTAGCCTGCGTGTCTGAGCGCCTCGGCGACCGAAAGATATGCGTCGTGGAGCTGAACGTACTTTCCGACTATGCCTATCGTCACCTTGCTGCTGCGGGACTTGATGCTCTGCACCATCGCCCTCCACTCCGCAAGGTCAGGCTCCGGCGCCGATATCCCAAGCTCACGGCACACGACCTCAGAGAACCTTGCCTCCTCAAGCATAAGCGGTGCCTCGTAAAGGCAGGGTACGGTCCGGTTTTCGATAACGCAGTCGGGCTTTACGTTGCAGAACAGTGCGGTTTTTCTGAATATGCCCTCGTCCCGTATCGGCTCATCGCTGCGAAGGATTATGATGTTCGGGTTTATGCCCATGCCCTGAAGCTCCTTGACGGAATGCTGCGTGGGCTTCGATTTATGCTCATCCGAGCCTTTGAGGTACGGCACCAAAGTAACGTGTATAAACAGGCTGTTTTCACGCCCAACCTCAAGCGATATCTGACGCACCGCCTCGATGAAGGGTTGGCTTTCTATGTCGCCTATCGTACCGCCTATCTCGGTGATGATGACGTCCGCCTCGGTCTTTTTTTCAAGACGGTAGACGAAATCCTTGATCTCGTTCGTTATGTGCGGGATCACCTGCACCGTGGAGCCGAGGTACTCTCCCCTGCGTTCCTTGTTAAGCACGTTCCAGTAGACACGCCCCGTCGTGAGATTTGAATACTGATTCAGATTCTCGTCGATGAAGCGCTCATAGTGACCGAGGTCCAGGTCGGTTTCGGCGCCGTCCTCCGTGACGAAAACCTCGCCGTGCTGATACGGACTCATGGTGCCGGGGTCAACGTTGATGTAGGGGTCGAGCTTCTGTGCTGCGACTTTAAGTCCACGTGCTTTTAACAGTCTGCCGAGAGACGCTGCCGTTATGCCCTTGCCGAGACCCGACACAACGCCTCCCGTTACGAAAATATACTTTGCCATCATAACCTCCCGAAAAAAGAGAAAAGGCACCCGTCCCGATAAATCGGACGAACGCCTTTGTTCATCTCGGTAAGAATACTCCCACATTTGCCGCTTGTCAACAGAAAAATCACTATTTATAGGTTTTTATTATATCTTCGGCAGCCTGACGCCGGGTTATCCTCTGATCCATCGCCATTTTGTCGATGTATCTGTGCGCATCCTCTTCGGTCATACTGAGGCACTCAATGAGGAGCCACTTTGCCCTGTTTACTATTCGTATCTCGTTTATCTTATCCTCGACGGTCGCCTGCTTTTCCTGCACTCTCAAAAGCCGCTCCCTTGCGGCGCAAAGTCCCCTAACGGTTTGCAGCACCATCTGTGAGCTTGTCGGCAGGGCTATCGCCATTGCGCCGAACTCCACGACCTCCGCATATACGTCGTCAAAAACGTCGCTTTTAACAAACAGCAGCACTCCCGTACCGCTCTCGGCACAGACGTCGGATGCAAGCGCAGTGCCGAAGTCGTCCGGCAGCGGAGTGTTTATAAGCAGCAGATCGTACTCCTTTTCGGCAAGCATTCTCCTTGCCTGTGCGGCGCTCATGGCGCAGTCGACGGGCCAGTAGTCCGAAGGCGGGAGAAGCGCTTTTGTAGCCTTGTGGAATTTCTCCCCGCCCGAAACCGTCAGTACGCTGTATGTCCTGTCTCTGAAAAGCACGTTCTCCCCTCCTTTCGGTCAGATATAGCGATTTAAGCTTCGCAGTAAGCTTTGATGATCTCCTCCGGCAGATGCAGTGATGCGAAGCCTGCGCTCTGCATACGATCTACCGCCTCGTCAAAGGACGCAGGCAGCGTCTTGTACTTTTTCAGCACCTCGCACGGTGCGGAGAAAAGATTAAAGTCGGCACTGTCGGACAGCGGAAGCTCGTTTTCAATACCGTAAAGCCCCGCATATATAAGGAGCGCAAAGGCGATATAGGGATTTGCACACGGGTCAGGCGAACGAAGCTCCGCACGCTCCTTGCCGTTTCTTGCGGCCGGAATGCGTATGAGCTGCGACCTGTTTTCCCTCGACCAGCTCACATAGCCCGGCGCTTTCTTTGAACCGAGGCGCTCATATGAGGCACGGCAGGGGTTTAAAAACAGCGTTATGCCGTCGATCTTGTCCATGATACCGGCTATCATATGCTCAAGGCAGTCCTTTCCGTCGTCGGAAGTGACAGACACGTTTATGTGCAGACCGCTGCCGGGTTCGTCCTTTAAGGGCTTTGGCGAAAAGTCGGCGCAAAGACCGTTTCTTGCGGAGATCGTCTTGACGACCGATTTAAAAGTAACTGCGTTGTCGGCGGCGCTCAGGGGTTCGGAGTAGCGTATGTCGACCTCGTTCTGACCCGGTCCCTCCTCGTGGTGGGAGCATTCGGGGTGTATGCCCATCAGGCTCAGAGTCTGGCAGATGTCACGGCGGACGTTCTCGCCCCTGTCGTCGGGCGCAATGTCCATATAGCCCGCACGGTCGTGCGGCATACCCGTTGAAACGCCGTTTTCATCGAGCGTAAAGAGGTAGAACTCCATCTCCGCACCGAAGTAAAAGTGCAGACCCTTCTTCTCCGCCTCGGTTATCGCACGGCGCAGAATGTGCCTTGAATCGCCCTCAAATATGCTGCCGTCGGGGTAGCATATGTCGCAGAACATTCTGACCACTCTGCCGTTGTCGGAACGCCACGGCACGGCGGAAAGCGTTGCGGGATCGGGCTTTAAAAACAGATCGGAGCGCACCTCGCCGCCGAAGCCCCGTATCGCCGAGGCATCGAACGCAACGCCGTATTTAAATGCGCTTTCAAGCTCGGAGGGCAGAATGGCAACGTTTTTCTGCTCCCCGAAAATATCGCAAAATGCGAGTCTTATAAACTTAACGTCCTCCTGTCGGACAAATTGCAGTACCTCGGATTCGGTGTATTTCATGTCTGCATCCCCCTTATCGGAGTGTTTTTTAATGAAAAATATAATACTTCGCTGCCGCAGTTTTGTCAATCCGACAAAATTTTATTCTGCGCTTGACAAATCCTTCGCGGGGTCTTATACTTCCCGCATCGAGACAAGGACGTCCGAAGGGCAATGCCCCTTTAGCGTCCTTGTCTGCTTTTTTATTCTGAAAGGGTGAAGAAAAATGTCAGTACCCGAAAGCTTCGGATCAATGGTTTTTGACGACAGAGTTATGAAATCCCGTCTCCCCGGAGACGTTTACCGTGCCATGAAGCAGACGATAAAGAAGGGCAAGCCGCTTGACCCCTCCGTTGCGGATGCGGTCGCCGCAGCAATGCGTGACTGGGCTATTTCAAAGGGCGCAATGCACTTTACGCACTGGTTCCAGCCCATGACGGGCATCACCGCCGAAAAGCATGACGGCTTTATTTCTCCCGCTCCCGACGGCGGCGTTATCATGGAGTTCTCCGGCAAGGAGCTTATCAAGGGTGAACCCGACGCATCGAGCTTCCCCTCCGGCGGTCTGCGTGCGACCTTTGAGGCAAGAGGCTACACCGCATGGGACCCCACCTCCTACGCCTTCGTAAAGGGCAAGACGCTGTGCATCCCGACGGCGTTCTGCTCCTACGGCGGCGAAGCGCTTGACAAGAAAACGCCGCTTCTGCGCTCTATGGAGGCGCTAAACCGTCAGTCGCTTAGAATACTCAGACTGTTCGGCAACACGGACGTCAGCCGTGTTATGTCAACCGTCGGTCCCGAACAGGAATACTTTCTCATAGATAAGGAGCTATATAAGCAGCGCCGTGACCTCGTTTACACCGGCAGAACGCTGTTCGGCGCAAAGCCGCCCAAGGGTCAGGAGCTTGACGACCACTATTTCGGCGCCATTAAGCCGAGAGTTGCGGCGTTTATGGACGACCTCAACAATGAGCTGTGGAGCCTCGGCATCCTTGCAAAGACCGAACACAACGAGGTAGCTCCCTCGCAGCACGAGCTTGCGCCCATCCACACGACCGCAAATATTGCGACCGACCACAATCAGCTCACGATGGAGATAATGCAGAAGGTCGCAGAGCGTCACGGGCTTGTCTGCCTGCTGCACGAAAAGCCCTTTGCGGGTGTCAACGGTTCCGGCAAGCACAACAACTGGTCGCTGTCAACTGACACGGGTATGAATCTTCTTTCTCCCGGCGACACGCCGTGGGAGAACGCCCAGTTCCTCCTCTTCCTTGTTGCGGTCATCAGAGCGGTCGATAAGTATCAGGACCTCCTGCGTATGAGCGTTGCCACGGCAGGCAACGACCACCGTCTCGGTGCAAACGAAGCGCCTCCCGCCGTGATCTCGATGTTCCTCGGCGACGAGCTGACGGGCATACTGGAAGCCATCGAGGAGGAGCGCCCCTACAGCGCAGCCGACAAGACCGTTATGAAACTCGGCGTTCACACGCTGCCGAGGTTTGCACGGGACACCACCGACCGCAACCGCACCTCCCCCTTTGCCTTTACCGGCAACAAGTTTGAGTTCCGTATGCTCGGCTCCTCCAACTCCATTGCCTGTGCAAACATTATGCTCAACGCCGCAGTTGCGGACAGCCTCTCCGTCTTTGCGGACAGACTTGAGAAAGCGGAGGATTTTGATTCCGAGCTGCACGATCTCATAAAGGACTGCTTCTCGGCACACAAGCGGATCATCTTTAACGGCAACGTCTACAACGACGAGTGGATAAAGGAAGCAACGGAAAACCGTGGGCTTTTAAATCTTCGGACCACCCCCGACTGCGTGTATGCGATCCTTGAACCCAAGAACGTGCAAATGCTCATCTCTCAGGGCGTTTTCTCAATGGCGGAGCTGAGGTCACGCTATGAGATCACCCTTGAAAACTACTGCAAGACCGTGACGATCGAGGCAAACACCATGATAGAAATGGTGCGCAGAGAGATACTCCCCGCAATTGAAGCTTACGTCGGAAGCGTGGCGGAGACGGCTGCAAAGAAAAAGAGTGCAGTCCCCGACCTTGAATGCAGAAGCGAAAAGAAGCTCATAACAAAGCTCAGTATGCTTTCCGACCTCATCGACAAGAATGCCGAGGCGCTGGAGGCGTCCATGGCAAAGCTTCTGACGGAGTCCGACACTTCGGTCTCGGCATTTGCGGTGCGAGACGACATTCTCCCCAAGATGGCGCAGCTTCGTGCCGTTGCGGACGAGGCGGAGACCCTGACCGCAAAGAGCTACTGGCCCTTCCCCGGCTACGGCGAGCTGCTGTTCGGCGTATAATTTAAAATAAAAAAGCGTTTGAGAAAAGAGAAGTAACCCGGAACTTGTTCACAGAGAGTGCGTGGTGCTGGAAATCGCACAGTAAAGCCGTGGCGAATAACACTTTTCAAGCTGTGATCCGAAAGGGCTTTCCGAGTAGGTGAGACGTTTGTCCTGCGTTATAGGGCTAAAAAGAGAACAAAGATAGGTGGCACAGCGAGCTCGGCACTTGCCCTATCGAATGCTGAAATTACTTTTCGGAGGATAAATTTATGTGTTCGATAATAGGCTTTTGCGGCGAAGGTGCCGCCTATTCACTTTTTTCGGAGTGCTTTGCACGCACCGTTTCGAGAGGTCCCGACTGCACGGAGATAGTCTCCTGCGGCGGCGGTTATCTCGGCTTTCACCGTCTTGCGATAATGGGTCTGCACCCGGAGGGTATGCAGCCGTTTGAGCTTTCGGGGAGCTATCTTGTCTGCAACGGTGAGATCTACGGCTTTAAGAAATTCCGTGACGAGCTTATTGCCGACGGATGCTCCTTTGCCGGAGATTCCGATTGTGAGGTGCTGCTGCCGCTCTACCGCAAGTACGGCGTAGAGATGTTCAAAATGCTCGACGCAGAGTTTGCGCTCATCATCTACGACGCAGAGAAGGACCGCTTTGTCGCTGCCCGTGACCCCATCGGCATCCGACCGCTGTACTACGGCTACGCCGAAAACGGCACTCCGGTGTTTGCAAGCGAACCGAAAAGCCTTGTGGGACTTGTGAAAATTATACTGCCCTTCCCTCCCGGTCACTACTGGATCGACGGAAAATTTGTACCATATACCGATATTGCAAGAGTCGACGAAATATGCTACGATGATGTGAGTACAGTGTGCGAAAAGATACGCACAAAGCTTACGGAAGGTATCAAAAAACGCCTTATTGCAGATGCTAAGGTCGGTTTTCTCCTCTCCGGAGGACTTGACTCCTCCCTCGTCTGCTCGGTCGCCGCAAAGTGTTCATCCGAGCCGATACGGACCTTTGCCATCGGTATGAGCGGCGATGCGATCGACCTCAAGTACGCACGAGAGGTCGCAGACTTCATCGGCAGCCGTCACACGGAGGTCATCATTGACAGAGACGACGTTATCGCCGCTCTTGACGAAGTGATCTACAACCTCGGCAGCTTTGATATCACGACCGTCAGAGCCAGCATCGGAATGTACCTCGTGTGCAAGTACATCCACGAGAACACCGACATTCGTGTGCTGCTCACTGGCGAGATATCGGACGAGCTGTTCGGCTATAAGTACACCGACTTTGCCCCCAACGCAGAGGAGTTTCAGAAGGAAGCCGAAAAGCGCATAAGAGAGCTGCATATGTACGACGTTCTCAGAGCCGACAGGTGCATTTCCTCAAACTCTCTTGAGGCGAGGGTCCCGTTTGGCGACCTCGACTTTGTGCGCTACGTCATGTCCGTTGACCCTGAGCTTAAAATGAACCGCTGGGGCAAGGGCAAGTATCTGCTCCGCAAAGCTTTTGAGGGTGACTATCTTCCCCACGACATACTGTACCGTGAGAAAGCCGCTTTTTCCGACGCCGTCGGTCACTCGATGGTAAACTACCTGAAGGAATGCGCAGACAGCCTTTACTCGGACGAGGAATTTGCCGAAAAGGTCCGTGCCTACGATCACGCAAGACCCTTCACCAAGGAATCCCTGCTGTACCGTGAGATATTCGAAAAGTATTATCCCGGACAGTCCGAAATGATAGTGGATTTCTGGATGCCGAACAAATCGTGGGAGGGCTGCGACGTTGACGATCCTTCCGCACGGGTGCTTTCAAACTACGGAGACAGCGGTAAATAATTTATCGGAGTTGAACCTGTATGAACAAAAAGCAATTTGACGAAATCAGAAACGAAAATCCCTTTTTGCCTCTCAGCGACGTTGTTCACGAGCTGCTCCTGCAAAACATCATAAGCTTTCGCCTTGAACCCGGAACAAGGATCAGCGAAAACTCTATCTCTCAGGAGCTTGGCATAAGCCGCTCGCCGGTCAAGACGGCACTGGAAAAGCTTGCTGAGCATAAGTTCATACGGATACGCAACAGCAGATACTACGTTGCGGAATTTGACGAATCGGAGTACAAGGAGATCTGCGATTTTACGATGATGATAGAGCCCTTTGCCGCAGCGAAGGCAGCCCGGAACATCACCGATCGTCAGCTTGCAGAGCTGTATCAGATAGCGAACCGCTTAAAGGAGCTTTACAAGGAAGCATACGAGAGCGGCACTAACTTCGGTTACAGCAAGCTCCTCGATCAGGAGATCGCATTCCATTCGGCGGTTGTGAAGGCGTCGGGCAACTCGCTTATCTCCAAGCTCTACGACGAGAAAAAGTATGAGCTGTGGCGCTTTAGGGGCTACCTCCTCTACAGCCGTCCCGAAGGCTTCTTCAAGACCATCGACACCGACCACATCCTCATATGCAACATTCTCAAGCTCCATGACGACGAGCTTGCGGCGGCTGTCACAAGACGTCATCTGCACGTTTCGAGGGACGGCATCGAGCGCTATGAGCTTCTCGCAAAGCCCGAACAGAAAAAGTAAATTGTACCTATACGCAGGCAGTTTTTCTGCCTGCGTTTTATTGTGCCGAGAATTGCTCATTTTGTCGAGCAATTTGATTCAAGGTTTAAATTTAAATGTATAGTAATTTTTCTTCTGAACAAAAATTGACGCAATCAAGGAGGCGGTATTACACTACGCTCAAATTCAGAAACAAAGCAATTCCGTGGCGCCGTAAGGCTCTGTTCGGAACCGACAAAATAGAATAGAGATCTTATGATCGGCGTTTTTTCTCTCCGTCCTACCCTGTGCTTCAAGGAATTGTTTTCTGCTTTTCCTTTTGAACACAGGGTAATTTGTTTATTTATTGTCAATTGCTTTTCGGACATTACTCCGCTCTCGGCGGGGATGTTATATAGTGAAGATAAAGTTCAGGAGGAAAGAAACATGAATGACAACAAGACGCTGAAAAGCACTTGGGCTGCCGGCTTTACGGTCGCCTCTGTGTGGTTCGGCACCCACGTAGGCGGCGGCTTCGCCTCCGGTAACCAGGTTGTGCAGTATTTTTCAAACTACGGTCCCCTTTCGATCGTATTCCCCATCCTCTCGATGGGACTTCTTGCGGTAGTAATGTATATTATGGTCAAGTTTGCAAAGCTCAGCGGCTTTACCAATTACAAGGACACCTATGCCGCACTTTACCCCAAGCCCTGGATGGAGATTTTCTTTGAGATCTTCTACATCGTCATAGTCGTTGCGGCAATGGCGTCGGCGGTCGCCGGTGCAGGCGAGGTTCTTGCAAACTTTATCGGCATTCCCTATGCGGGCGTGACGAAGGTCGTCATGAATCTCATCATTGTTGCAATACTCATTCTGCTTACCATTTTCGGTGTAAAGATCGTTGTTGCGGCTTCCACCGTACTCTCCGTTGCGATCATTGTTATCACCGCTCTGATGGTAGTTTTCGGTCTTACCGCAGACTTCAGCTCCATCTCCGCAAAGCTCACCGCAGAGTATGGTGTGGAGCTTGCTCCCTACACCGACTCCGTCGGCGAGTCTATCTGGAGAGGTATTCTGGTGTACGCAGGCTTCCAGTGCGTTTCCATCCCGCCCATGATCGCAGCATCCCATGACCTTTCCCTTAAAGGTGTCAAAAAGGCGCACATCCTCGGTTGGCTCATGAACGGTCTTGCTCTTGCGGCCTCTGCATGGATGCTCGTCAAGTGGTATCCCCTGCTTGCCGCTCTCCAGAACGGCGGCGTTGAGGGATACACCACTGCACTCGGTATCCCCAACCAGACCGTCCTCGGTCTTATCGGCGTGAAGTGGCTGCTCGTCGCATTCAGCGTACTGCTGTTCTGCGCATTCATGTCCACCTGCGTCACCCTCGTTTACACCATGATCCAGCGCTTTGAAGGTAAGTTCTTCCCCAAATCGATAAAGAGCGAGAAGGTTCGCGGCATCTTCGTCGGCGCCATCATCATTGCGATCTGCTTCGCTATCTCCCTGCTCGGACTTACCGAAATCGTTAAATTCGCATACGGCTACGACGGCTACTACGCACTTCTTGTTATCGTGATCCCCGCATTCGTTTGGGGCATCCCCAAGATCAAGAAGCTTCAGGCTCAGAAGAAGGTCGAGCAGTAAGTAAAAACATAAGTGCGCCGCTGCATTGCAGCGGCGCACATCGAGGAATTTTACCATGAAAATTGCAATGATAGGCTCCGGCGCTGCCGGAAGTGTTTTTGCCTGTTATCTCAATAAGGGCGGCGCCGAGCTCACATTGGTCGATCGCTACAAGGCGCACATGGACAAGTGCTCCGAGAGCGGAATGACCTTCGTTTCTCCGAGCGGCACGGAAGTCCTTACGGGTTTTAAAACCGCATATTCTGCCGAGAATATCGGAGTGCAGGATATTGTCATTCTGATGGTCAAGGCGACGCAGACTGACGGGATATTCCCGTCGCTCATGCCCTGCATCGGTCCCGAAACCGTCGTTGTTTCGCTGCAAAACGGTCTCGGAAACGACGAAGCTCTGCAAAAATATGTATCGGCGGAGCGTATTCTTTACGGCTTCGGCACCATAGGCACCGAGCTTCCCGAACCGGGAAAGTGTGTCTCGAAGCCTGAAAGCGGAGTTATCATGCGCTTCGGTGCGGTTAAGCGCTCCGACGCTTCCGTCAAAGCGGGAGAGTATCTCGAAGCCTGCTTTAACCGTGGCGGCTGCGAAACGGTTTTTGAATCCGACATTCGCCCCTTCGTATGGAAAAAGGCGATCTCCAACAGTGGCTACAACACCATCTCCTCCCTCACCCGCCTCAAGGTCGGCGAATTTCTCTCGGAGGACGACGGCTGCGAGCTTATAAAGTCCGTTTGGAAGGAAGGCTGTGAGGTCTGTCTTGCCGCAACGGGAGTTGACCTTTGGTCCGAAATGCTCGACGAGCTGCCCCGTCTAAAGGACGGCTTTGCAAGCTACTACCCCTCCATGGCGCAGGACGTCCTCATTCACCACAGGCAGACCGAGGTAGATCTTTTAAACGGCGCAATAGTCAAATACGGCAAACGCTTAGGTGTTGAAACGCCTGTAAACGAAGCGTTCACAAGGCTTATCCACTGCATCCAAAGCAATTACGATATACAATATTAAATTTTATAAAAAGGAGTAACAGTTATGAAAATTGCAATGTACGGTTCAGGCGCTGCAGGCAGCGTTTTCGCCTCTTATCTCAAGAACGGCGGCGCAGACATCATCCTCATCGACCGCTATGAAGCACACATGAAGAAGGTCGCCGAGGAAGGCATGAACTTCATCATCCATCAGGAAGAAAACGGCGAGTACCATGACATCGTTAAGCTCCTCAAGGGCTTCCGCACCTACACCTCCGCTCAGGCGGCAGCCGATGCCGAAGGCAAGGTCGATATCATCATCTACATGACCAAGGCAACTCAGCTCCAGCAGGCAATTCAGGACTCCCTCCCCGTTGTCGGCGACAACACCGTTGCGGTCTCCCTCATTAACGGTCTCGGCAATGACGACAACCTCTTTAAGGTCTTCCCCAAGAGCCGCTGCGTCATCGGCTCCGGCGTTCTCGGTACTGCAATGCCCGAACCCGGCACCTGTGTTTCCACCCCCGCCGGCGGCGTTCAGATGAACTTCGGCGGTGCGGAGAAGTCCCCCCTCACCGACGCTGCCTGTGCAGAGCTTCTCAAGTGCTACCGTGACGGCGGCTGCGACGCTTACTGGCG
>CAVDMS010000053.1:0-11321 GCA_963610045.1 Bacteroidaceae bacterium | reverse complement strand
GATAACTCGTACCGCAGGTATTATAGCACTAAGGGCTATACTAAATCAAGATAAAAATACACAATTTCACGCAATGTCGGTGAAATCAGACTTTATCCATCTTGACCGCCGTGTCGAGAGCGATCTCTATCATCTGTGTGAGGGAGTTTTGTCTTTCCTCGGCAGACAGCGCCTCGTTTCTGTAGATGTGATCGGAGATGGTGCAGATGCACAGCGCACGCTTTCCAGCGTAGGCGGCGTTCATATACAGTCCGGCAGCCTCCATCTCGACCGCCATGACACCCATCCTCTTCCACTTGTCGTTGCCGTCGCAGCCTTCGGGGGAGTAGAAATTGTCGCCCGACAGGATGTTGCCGACACGGATGTTTGCGCCATGCTCCTCGGCAGCCTCTATCGCCTTGGACATGAGGGTGTAGTCCGCAATGGGGGCGAAGGTGCCGTTAAGCTCAAACTGGTGCGCAAAGTTTGAATCGGTGCAGGCGCCCTGAGCAATGACGAGGTCCATGAGCTTGAGTTCGTCTCTGAGCGCACCGGCGGAGCCGATGCGGATGATGTTCTCGACGCCGTAGAAATTGTACAGCTCGTAGCTGTATATTCCGATCGCCGGAATGCCCATGCCGGACGCCATAACGGTGACGGGAACGCCCTTCCACGTTCCGGTGTGACCCTGAACGCCTCTCGTGTTGTTCACGAGAACGGGGTTCTCAAGGAAATTCTCCGCAATGAATTTGCTGCGCAGGGGATCGCCGGGCATAAGCACGGTCTTTGCTATCTCGCCCGCTTTGGCTGCGATATGAGGGGTAGGTATAGGCATATGCTTCCTCCTTTGTGTTTTTATTGTCAGCCCAATTATAACAGAGAAAATTCAAAAGTCAAATTGCACATATGCAAAATGTATGATATGATTGTACGGAAAATAAATATTGGGGTTGGAGATTCTAAAGATGAGCGACATTATAGTAATAGGTATAGCCGGAGGCACCGGCAGCGGCAAGACCACCATCACCCGCAAGATAATGCAGCACTTCGGCGGCGACGTGAGCGTTATCTATCACGACAACTACTACAAGGCGCATCACAACATGAGCTACGAGGAGCGCAGCAAGCTCAATTACGACCACCCGGACGCCTTCGATACCGAGCTTATGGTCGAGGACCTAAAGAAGCTCCGTCGGGGCGAGAGCATTCAAAGCCCGATGTACGACTACAAGATACACGACCGCTCCGAAAAGACCGTTACGGTGAAGCCCGCAAAGGTCGTCGTCGTGGAGGGCATCCTCATTTTCCAGAGTCCTGAGCTGTGCGACCTCATGGATATCAAGATCTACGTCGATACGGATGCCGACGTGCGCATCCTTCGCCGCATCATCCGAGACGTTCGGGACAGGGGCAGGAGCCTCGACAACATCGTGAATCAGTATCTCACGACCGTAAAGCCCATGCATGAGCAGTTCGTTGAGCCGTCAAAGCGCAAGGCGGACATCATCATCCCCGAAGGCGGTCACAATCAGGTCGCACTCGAAATGGTCATTGAACGGGTGCGGGCGCATCTTTCAAGATAAGGAAACGGATATGGCAAAGCTTTATTTTAAGTACGGCGCAATGGGTTCGTCGAAATCGGCTCAGGCGCTCATAACCCAATTCAACTACGAAGAGCTCGGCATGACGGTGTGGCTCATAAAGCCCAGCACCGACACGAGAGACGGTGCGGACATCATCCGCAGCCGTATCGGGCTTCAGCGCTCCGCACAGATAATAACGCCGGAGCAGGACATTTTGGAGGAGTATCGTAAGATCGGCGCCCGCAGCGTCGTCATTGCCGACGAAGCGCAGTTTTTCACGCCGGAGCAGATAGATCAGCTCCGTGAGCTTGTTGACAGTGAGGACGTTCCCGTGCTTTGCTTCGGTCTGAGAACGGACTTTCTCACCCACTTCTTCCCCGGCGCAAGGCGGCTCATGGAGCTTGCCGACTCCATCACGGAGATAAAAACGGTCTGTGCCTGCGGCAGAAAGGCGACCGTCAACGCAAGGATCGACGCAAACGGCAGGATAATCACCCACGGTGCGCAGGTCTTTCTCGGCGGCAACGACAGCTATGTCGCAATGTGCCACAAGTGCTGGACCGACCGCATCCGTGAGCAGGAGGATCAGCTTACAATATTTTAATTACGGAGGTATGTAAATGGAAAGCATCAAAAAGTACATCGCCGAGTTCATCGGCACCGGCGTGCTGGTATTCTTCGGCTGCGGCGTCGCCGCCGTCACCGGCTGCCTTTTCCCCGATGCGGGCTACGTCGCAACGGCGCTCGCCTTCGGTCTCGTCATCGTCGCCATGGCGTACTCCATCGGCAACGTGTCCGGCTGCCACATAAACCCCGCCGTCTCCTTGGGCGTGCTGCTCACCGGCGGCATGAGCGTTAAGGACTTTTGCGGCTACGTTGCGGCGCAGTTTGTCGGTGCGATAGCCGGCGCATGGGCGCTGCTGCTCGTCCTCGGCGACTCCTACGGTCTCGGCGCAAACCACATCTACGGTGCGCCCGACGCTCCCAGTCTCAAGATTTCCCTCGTCATCGAGGCGGTTTTGACCTTCGTGTTCGTGCTTTCCGTTCTCGGCGCAACGAGCAAGAAGGAAAATTCCCACCTTGCCGGCATCGTCATCGGTCTGAGCCTTACGCTCGTGCATCTGCTCGGCATCCCCTTCACCGGGACCTCCGTCAACCCCGCAAGAAGCTTCGGACCCGCCCTTCTGCTCGGCGGCGAGAGCCTCAAGTGCGTTTGGGTGTTCATCGTTGCTCCCCTCGTCGGCGGCGCTGCGGCGGCACTCGTGTGGAGATTCTTAAACCCCGCAAAGAAAGATTGAGTGATATAAAAAACCGTTCGGAAGCTTTTTCCGAACGGTTTTTCCTTATATTTCAGCCTGTTCTTCGCTTGATTTAAAGCGCTGCGTGTGTTAAAATGTTTAAAAACTTTAAAAGGAGGGATGCGAATGAAGCGCACGATATCGCTGTTTCTCTGCCTTATTCTGCTGCTGACGCTTATCCCGCTCACTGCCTTTGCCGACACGACCGAGTCCGTGCAATCCGGCAGCGAGAAGATGTATAACTACATAAAAAGCAAGGAAGGTCTGCGCCTTGAGGCATACAAAAACCCCGGCGAGACCTACTGGACCATAGGCTACGGTCACTGCGCCTCCGACATTTACGAGGGCATGGTCATAACCGAGGAGCAGGCGGACGAGTATTTCAGAAACGACATCGCCGCATTTGAGGCCTATGTATGCAAGCTCTCCGAGCGCTACGGCTATGTTTTTACACAGAACGAGTTTGACGCTCTTTTAAGTATGAGCTACAACTTCGGCTCCGGTTGGGTCGAGGGCTATGCCGGCTCTTGGCGTCTTGCACGGTATGTTAAAAACGGCTTCCACAGCGTTGACCCCCTGGAGCTTGCCGACTCCATGTCCGTTATTTGCAGCGCAGGCGGCATAATCTATGACGGACTTATTATCCGCCGCTTCGAGGAAGCAAAGATACTGCTCTACGGTGTCTACCCCGGAGACAGCGAAAGCTGCCCCGATTTCGTATACATTAAAATGGACGCCGGCGGCGGCAGCATTCAGGGCGGCAACAGGGTAAAGGCATATTACAAGGATCAGCCCTACGGCTCCCTGCCCACCGCCTCCAAGGACGGCTACATATTTAACGGTTGGTTAAACGCAAGGGGCGAGACGATAACCGGCAGCACCGTTGCCTCGAAGAATCTCTCGCTCACCGCAAGCTGGACGCAGGCAACTCCCACGCCCGACCCTTCGCCGTCTCCCGATCCGTCGCCTTCCCCCGACCCGTCACCGTCCCCTGATCCGTCGCCCTCCTGCGCCTACGGTGAAAACTGCCCCTCCAAGTCATTTGCCGACGTGGACTACAGCTTCTGGGCGCATGACGCAATAGACTACGTTGTCGCAAGCAAGCTCTTTAACGGCGTAACGACAACGAGTTTTCAGCCGAACAGAACGATGAATCGCGGTATGCTCGTGACGGTGCTGTACAGGCTCAGCGGTTCCCCGCCTGTGGATGGCTATGAAAATCCCTTTACCGACCTTGAGAAAAACGCCTACTACGATGCGATACTTTGGGCATCGCACTATAGCATTGCAAACGGGTATTTAGACGGCACTTTCCGTGCAAACGAGACGCTTTCCCGTCAGCAGCTGGCGACCTTCCTGTGCCGCTACGCCTCGTTTATCGGCAGAGACACCGACGCCGAGGTCCATGCAGACCTCAGCCGCTTTACCGACTCCGAGGGCATAAGCTCGGCTTTCGTCTACTCCCTTGAATGGGCTGTCGGTCAGCGGATAATCAACGGCATGTCCGCAACGGTGCTTGCGCCTGCAAACGGCGCTACGAGAGCGCAGGTAGCGACCATGCTCATGCGCTTTATGAAAGACTACCTTGCCATACATTGATATGAAAAAAACCATACTTATAATCGACGATGATGTGCACATAGGCGACATGGTGTCCGAGCTTCTCATAAAGAACGGACACCTCCCCCTGCGTGCATATTCGGGGACGGAGGCGCTGCTGCTTTTGGAACGGCAGCGCCCCAATCTCGTTTTGCTCGACCTCATGCTCCCCGGTCTTTCGGGCGAGGAGCTTTTACCCAAGCTCTCCGGCATCCCGGTCATCATCGTGAGCGCCAAGGTCGGCACCGAGGACAAGGTGCGGCTGCTGCTCGGCGGCGCTGCGGATTACATCACAAAGCCCTTTGACACAAAGGAACTGCTTGCCCGCATCGAGGTGCAGCTCAGGTGCACCTCTCCGTCGGCGCAGGTGCTGTCGCACGGCGACCTCCGGCTCTGTGCCGACGATCGCAGCGTCAGCGTTTCCGGCACCCCCGTGCCGCTCACGAAAACCGAGTTTGCGATACTGAAGCTGCTCATGCAGAACCCGGACAGTGTCCTTGCAAAGTCCGTCATCCTCGACCGCATATCGCTCGACACGCCCGACTGCACCGAACGCTCGCTGAAGCAGCACGTCAGTAACCTCCGCAAAAAGCTCATCGAAGCCGGAGGCGAGGACTGCATCGAAGCGGTGTGGGGCATCGGCTTTAAACTGAAATGACTATGGATAAGCTATACATTATTGCGGCGATAGTATTCGCCGTTGCAGCGCTCGTGTTTTTGGCGCTGTGGCTCAACCTTCGCCGTGCCGTGCGGGAGATAAACGACGAGCTGTCGGAGAAGTTCACAAGCGACACCAACACGCTCATCTCGGTCTCGTCGGGAGACTCGACCGCCTGCGCCTTGGCGTCAAACTTTAACGTCCAGCTAAAGGCGCTGCGCAGCGAGCGCCGCAGGTTAGATTGCGGCGATGCGGAGCTTACCGCCGCCGTGACGGGCATTGCCCACGACATCCGCACCCCGCTCACCGCAATGAGCGGCTACCTCGATCTGCTCGAAAACGAGCCCATGTCCGACGACGCACGGCGCTACATCGGCGTTATCCGTGAGCGCTGCACCGCCATGAGATCGCTCACCGAGGAGCTTTTGAGCTACTCCGTTTTAAGCTCGGAAACGCACGAGCTTAAAAAAGCTCCGCTCGATCTGAGAGCCGCTCTCGAACAGAGCGTTGCCGCATTTTACGCTTTGCTCAAGACCTCCGGCATCACGCCTGAGATATCCATGCCGGAGGCACCCGTCCGCCGCTGCCTTGATGCATCGGCGCTGGAGCGCATACTCGGAAACATCATTTCAAACGCCGTCAAATACTCAGACGGAGACCTCAGTATCACCCTCACGGAGGACGGCTGCTTTGAGTTTTCAAACGCAGCACGCTCGCTAAATGCGCTTGACGCCGCAAGGCTTTTCGACCGCTTCTACACCGTCGATGCCGCAAGAGCCTCCACGGGTCTGGGGCTTTCCATCGCAAAGCTCCTCACGGAGCGCATGGGCGGTGAGATCTCCGCCGAACACACTGGCGGCAGACTGTATATCCGCCTACGCTTCGGCGAATGAAATTCAGACAAACCGGCAAGACTGCGTATTGAAATGCGCAGTCTTTTATAATATGTTGATTATGATTGGAGGTGCGCCATGATTTACAGCGAACGTGTTATTACCAGACTTGACGATTTCGATTGCTCCGCAAGGCTCAAGCCGTCCTCGATTTTGAAGCTCTTTGAAAACTGTGCCGACCACCACACCGATGCGGTGTGGGACCCTGAGCTTAAAACGCTCATGCACAACGCCGAGTGGATACTCACGGAGTGGTCGCTCAATATCTCCCGACTGCCGAAGCGGGGCGAAAAGCTCTTTGCGGAGACCTATATACGGGGCAAGGGTCCCTGCGTCCGCTGTGAGCGTGAGTTTCGGCTCAAGTGCGGCGACGAGCTGCTTGTGACGGGTCAGACCATGCTCTCCCTGCTCGACGTGGACAGGGGCAGAGTCGTGCGCATAAGCGAGGAGCTTATGAACAAGTACGGTCCCGAACAGGACGGCATCTTCGATATGCGGCGGTCAAAGCTGCGTCTCCCCGAAAGCTTTGAGCTTTCCGTTCCCTTTGCGCTGCGCCGCAGTGATATCGACTACAACCGCCATGTCCACAACACGGCGTATCTTGATTTTGCGACCGAGCTTATCCCCGACGAGGTAATGAAGTGCGACCCTTTAAGCGTCCGCATAATGTACAAGCGTGCGCTCAAGGCGGGGGACTCCCCCGTCGCCTGCGCACACAACGATGCGGGACTTTGGACGCTTGCGGTCATGTGCGACGGCGAGCTTTGCACCCTCTGCGAGGTCGACTGCCGCAGGCAGTGATTGAATACAAAAAATCCCGACGGTTTAAATACCGTCGGGATTTTTTCAGTATCCGTACTTTTTTCTGTTGCCTAAGAGGAACAGCGCCGTGACGGCGGCAGCCGTCACCTCGGCGGCGCTTATGCTGATCCAAACGCCGTCTATTCCCCACAGGAGCGGGAAGATCATGACGGCTGCGGCTTGGAACACGAGCGTCCTCAAAAAGGCGATGAGCGCCGAAACAAGTCCGTTGTTCAGTGCGGTGAAGAAGGACGAGCCGTATATCGCAAAGCCGGAAAACAGGAAGGAAAACGAGAATATCTTGAATGCGTGTACGGTGATCTCCGTCAGCTCCTCGTCGTAGCTTGCAAACAGCGCCGTCAGCGGTTTCGCCAAAAGCTCACCCGCCGCAAACATCACGACCGCAAAGGCGGATATCATGCCGAGGCTCTTTTTCAGCACGGAGCGCAGCTCGTCGGGTCTGTCCGCACCGTACTTAAAGCCGACGATGGGCGCAGTGCCGACGGAGTAGCCTATGAACACCGCCTGGAATATGAGGCTGACGTACATCAAAACGCCGTATGCCGCAACGCCGTTTTCGCCGAGGTATTTCATGAGCTGGATGTTGTACAGCATACTCACGACGGACATCGAGATATTGCTCATAAGCTCGGAGGAGCCGTTGGTGCAGGTCTTTAAAAGCACCTTGCCGTCATAGGAAAAGCGGGTAAGCCGCAAAAGGCTGTCGTTTTTCCTCGCAAAGTACACGAGCGGCACCGCACCGCCGACAAACTGGCTTATAGCCGTCGCCGCAGCCGCTCCCGCAAGTCCCCACGGGAACACCGCAACAAACAGTGCGTCGAGTATCATGTTCGTAAAGCCGGACGCGAGCGTCACATAAAGTCCGAGCTTCGGCTTGCCCGCACAGGCGAACATACACTGAAACTCGCTCTGCATGACGTAAAACGGCTGCGCAATGAGGATGATCCTCGCATACAGCAGGCAGTCGTCGTATAGCTTGCCCTCTGCACCGAGTGCCCTTGCCAGCGTCGGCAGCAGGGCGTAGCCGAGTGCCTCAAGCAGCAGTCCGCACACGAGCGACGCCGCAACGACGAGTGAAAATATCTCGTTTGCCTTTTTCGCATCGCCCTGACCAAGGGTCTTTGCTATGAGCGCACAGCCGCCCGTGCCGAACATGAAGCCGACGCAGCCGAGTATCATCAGCACCGGCATTATCAGGTTGACCGCCGCAAACGGCGTTTTGCCAACGTAGTTCGACACAAAGAACCCGTCCACAACGCCGTATATCGAAGTGAAAACGAGCATTATGATAGACGGCAGTGCGTATTTTATAAGTCGCCCGCAGCTAAAGCTGCCGGAAAATTCCGTTGTCATTTTATATCTCCTTTGCCTTGGTTTTCATGTCCGTGAGGAAGCGCTCGGAAAGCTCAAGATACCTGCAAACGTCCTCGCTGCTCCACGAGGAAAACACCTCGTTTTCGGCGCATATGAGCCGCTCCACGGTTTTTTTGCACCGGGCTTCCCCCTTCTCGGTGAGGCTCACCCGCTTGTTTTTCGTTCCCTCGCTCGAAAGGCTCACCTCGCCGCTTCTTTCGAGCTTGCGCAAGCCGGAATTGATCGTCTGCTTGCTCACACCCGAAAACAGCGCTATGTCCTTCAGCGGATAGCTCCCGCCGTTTCCGTACACGGTGTACAGTATCATCATTTCGCTGTCCGACATTCCCATGCTCTTGGCTATTGAGTGGTACACGGCGTCAAGCTCCGCAGCCAAATGATTGCAGCGCCGCATTTCTCCCGAAAAAACCATGGATGCGCTCCCTTCCGAATAGTCATGCCTGCATACTATAGTACGAAATCATACCATTGTCAAGCAAAAACAACGTCCGCTTTTTAACAAAGCGGACGTTGTTTTTTATTGGACCGTGTCGGTTCGTCTCAGCTTTCAAAGCAGCCCTCGAAGGCTTTGAGCGCCGCAGCGGAGGTGTCGTCGTCAAGGATGAAGTAGCAGACGTACAGCCCCTCTTTGTGTACCGAAGCGTTCTCCAGCTTGGGGTACTCTTCGGGAAGGTACTCGTCCATCCAGATCTCCCTGCGATTCTCAAGGTACTTGTTCAGTGCGCTTTCGATCTCGGCAGCCTGGGCTGCGTCCTTGGCTTTGAAAATGCCGAACTCGTTGATGCTTACGCTGACGCTTGAGATCGCAGCGTAGTAGCTGTCGTAATCTCCGTCATTCAGCTTGAGCATACGGCTCACATAGTCTGCGGGCAGCTCCTCCATACCGTCGGCAAGAGCGACGTCACAGACGGCGTCCTTTACGGTCTCCATGGGAACGGTCTTAACGGGCTTCTTCTCGTCGTTTGCGGCGCAGGCTGCAAGACCGAGCATGAGCGCCAGCACAGCAATAAGTGCAGCTATTCTTTTCATGTTTTGTTCTCCTTACTTGTAAGCGTGTGTGCGGATGTAATTAAGGACTCTTTCAAAGCCGGCGGGACCGAGATGGATCCCGTCGCCGTTGCCGTAATCCGGATCGAGGCATCCGTCCTCTCCCTTCAAAACGGAGGCGCTGTCGAGGTATCTCGTCCCCGTCTCCTCGGCGATCTGCTTTATCCAACCGTTAGCTCTCTCGATGACGGTGTTGTTTATGCCGTTTTCCTTTGCCTCATAGCTCGCCTGCACGGGGTATATCGAGTTGCAGATGATCTTGGTGTCGGGGCTTACCTTCTGTATGCGCTGCACAAGGTCGGTGTAATCCGCCTTGAACTGCTCCTCGTCCATCATGGAAACGCCGTTCACGCCGATGGTCAGCACAAGGTACTCCGGCTGTCTGCGTTCGACCGCTGCGGTGATGGGTATCTCCTCGCCCGTCTCCGGGTAAACTATGGTAGCCCAACTCTGGTTAAACAGCGCAAGCGTACCGCTGGCGGGAGTCCAGACCTGAAGCGTGCCGTTTCCGCCGGACAGCATTCCGTAAGCCTTTAGGCCGTAGGTCGTGCTGTCGCCTATGAACACGAGCTTGTCGATATACTCGCTTCCGGCATCCTCCGTTTCGCCCAAAACGGTTTCGAAGTCAGGCTCGGGGTCTTTGCTCGGGATCAGGGGATTGTCGCTTACGGGCGTATCGCTCTCCCGCACCTTATCGGAAGCAGGCTTTTCGGGATCCGAGCAGGCGGCAAGCGCGAATATTGACAAAATAATGCAAAAAGCAAGTAATAATGCCGCTTTACTCTTCATTTTTATCACCTCTAACATAAATACTTATTTAGTTTAGCACAAAACTCAATCCGTATCAATAGGCTTTACAAACAGTCGCTTTGCAATTATTATATATGTAGCCAAAGGAGGTCTGCCCATGGAGTATTTACCCGACATTGAAATAGCGCGGAGAAACGGTCTCAGACCGATACTTGATATAGCGGCCGACGCCGGCATAGACGAAAGCCTTGTGGAATGCTACGGCAGATACAAGGCAAAGCTCTGCCTTCCCCCGGACTTCGGTGCGGGAAGGAGCGGAAAGCTCGTTTTGGTCACCGCCGTAACGCCGACAAGCGCAGGCGAGGGTAAGACGACCGTAACCATCGGTCTTGCCGACGGACTGCGGCGCTTGGGCAAGTCTGCGGTGCTTGCTCTGCGAGAGCCGTCGCTCGGACCCGTGTTCGGCTTAAAGGGCGGCGCAACGGGCGGCGGTCACGCACAGATAGTGCCGATGGAGGACATTAACCTCCACTTTACCGGGGACATTCACGCGGTCGGCGCAGCGAACAATCTTCTTGCCGCAATGCTCGATAACCACATTCAGCACGGAAATGCACTCGGCATCGACATAAGCAGCATAAGCTGGAAGCGTTGTGTGGACATGAACGACAGGCAGCTTAGGTACATCAAAGACGGTCTCGGAGGTAAGGCAAACGGCGTCCCCCGTGAGGACGGCTTTGACATCACCGTCGCAAGCGAGATCATGGCGATACTCTGCCTTGCCTCGTCGCTGCACGACCTAAAGGAGCGCCTTGCCCGCATCGTCGTCGCCTTCGACGCCGAGGGCAGACCCGTCACCGCCGCAGACCTGAAGGCGGTCGGGGCAATGGCGGCGCTTTTGAAGGACGCAATAAAGCCCAACCTCGTCCAGACGCTTGAGGGGACGCCCGCCATCGTTCACGGCGGACCCTTTGCAAATATCGCACACGGCTGCAACAGCGTTATCGCAACCAAGACCGCACTCGCCCTCGGCGACTATGCCGTCACGGAGGCGGGCTTCGGCGCGGACCTCGGTGCGGAGAAGTTTTTCGACATAAAGTGCCGCACAGCGGGTCTTTCTCCCGCAGCGGTCGTTTTGGTCGCAACCGTCCGTGCGCTGAAAATGCACGGCGGCGTGCCGAAAAATGAGCTTTCGCAGGAAAACGTCGCCGCCGTAGTGCGGGGGATACCGAACCTCATGCGCCACGCACGGAACATCCGTGAGGTGTACGGGCTGCCCTGCGTCGTTGCGGTAAACCGCTTCCGTACGGATACAGAC
>CAVDMS010000052.1:6598-11708 GCA_963610045.1 Bacteroidaceae bacterium | reverse complement strand
CGGTTAGTCTATGCTAACCGACGGAAAAGAGATAAAAATGATTGATTTTGAATTTGAATTTCAATATGCGGAGGAGAAAAGCCCGGCGCTTCGGCAGGTCGGCGGCAGCATCCCGAAGGGGCGCTGCGTTGTGCTTTGCGGCGGCAGCGGGTGCGGAAAATCAACGCTGCTGCGCTGCATGAACGGGCTGATACCGCAGTTTTACGAGGGCGAGCTTAAAGGCTTTTGCCGTCTCGGCGAAAGGAGCATCGACGGGCTGTCTATCGGCGAGATAGGCGAGCTTGCGGCGTCGGTCTTTCAGGACCCACGCAGCCAGTTTTTCACCGTGAACAGCTCAAACGAGGTGGCGTTCGGACTTGAAAACCACGGTCTGCCGCAGGAGAAAATACGGCAGCGGGTAAGCGAGGCGTTTAAAGTTTTCGGACTGGAGCGCCTGAAGGATCGCAGGGTCTACGAGCTGTCCGGCGGCGAGCGCCAACTCATCTCCATACTCTCGGCATGGGCGATGGACACCGACATTTTTCTTCTCGACGAGCCGACGGCGAACCTCGATTTTGCGGCGACGCAGCAGCTGAAAACTATTTTGCTTGCGCTGAAAGCTCAGGGCAAGACCCTGCTTTTAAGCGAGCATCGGCTCTACTATCTTGCCGACATTGCCGACGAATACTGGGTCATGGCAGACGGTGAGATCAGGGGAAAACACACCGCCGAGGAAGCAAAGTCGCTGACGGAGGAGGAGCTGCATTCACTCTCCCTGCGCACGCTCGATCTTGCGGGGGTCGCCGTGCCGGAGAAAGCGCCGCCTCCCGACGGTGCGGCGACGGCGCTCTGCGTTTCGGATCTGCGCTATGCATACGGCAGGAGGTCGGGCGAGATACTCTCCGGCACGAGCCTTTCCGTCCGTGAGCATGAGATCGTCGGGCTTGTGGGCGCTAACGGCTGCGGCAAGACGACGCTCGGCAAGCTCATAGCGGGACTCTACCGTCCCTCCGGCGGCAGGATCGCACTTTTCGGAAAGACACAAAGGGCAAAGCGTCTGCAAGAGCAGGTGCTGTTCATCATGCAGGAGGCGGAGTTTCAGTTCTTCACAAACTCCGTGCTGCACGAGCTGCAATACGGACACAGACCGACGCCGGAGCTTGAAAGCAAAACGGAGGCGCTCCTCAAAAGCATGGGTATGTGGGAATGCCGCAACCGCCACCCCTTCTCGCTCTCCGGCGGTCAGATGCAGAAGCTGACGCTGATGACGGCGTATCTCTCCGACAAGCCGATCGTCGTACTGGACGAACCGACCGCCGGACAGGACGCCGAGAGCCTTGAGCGCTGTGCGGCGCTGATCCGTGAAATGCGGAAGGAAAAGACCGTCCTCATCATCACCCACGATCTGGAGCTGATCGCAAAGGTCTGCGACCGCTGCATCGGGCTGTCCGGCGGCAGAGTCGAAACGGAATTTCCCGTGCGGTCGGAGCCTGAGCTGCAAGCCGTTCGGCGCTACATGGAGAGCTTTCGCCCCGCCGTGCGGATGCCCGAAAAGCAGCATAGGGAGCTGTTCCATCCCGCCACAAAGCTGCTGTTTTGGCTTGCGCTGATGGTCGTTATATCCACCTCAAACAACCGCCTCGTGTATGCGACCTATGCGGCGCTGATACTCTTGACCGCCGTTGACGGTTGGCTCGGAACGGCGCTCGTCGGCGGGCTGAGCTTCGGAGCGCTGTGGGGTGCAAACGCTCTGTTTCCGAACACAGTGTTTTCCTTCATGTTGGTGCTGTTTCCGAGGATCATCGCCATCGGCATTTCCATGCGGACGCTGATCGGTCGAAACGAGGCAAGCCGAACCCTGACGGCGCTGCGTGACATACACCTGCCGGAGCGGCTTATCATGATCGTCGCCGTCATCTTCCGCTTCTTCCCGGTGCTTTCCGGCGACATGAAGCTGCTGCGGCAGTCCGTCCGCACAAGAGGCGCCTTTGTGACGCCGTGGCAGAAGCTGCGTGCGCTCCCGTCGTACATAGAGATACTGACGGTCCCCATGGCACTGCGTGTCATCCGCATTGCCGAGACCCTCTCCGCCTCCGCCGAAACACGGGGAATAGACCTCAAATGCAGAAAGAGCAGCTATATGTCGCTCCGCTTCTCTGCGTGGGACCTCGTGTTCTACATCCTGCTTGCGGCGTCCGTCGCCGCAGGACTTATTCTGTGACTGCTGCCCGAAAGCGGCTTTCAAAATAGAGAAACATTTAAAGGAGTTTTTACCATGAGCAAAGCAAGCAACAAATTGAAAATCAAGGACATCATCACCGTTGTCCTGTTGGCGCTTATCAACGTAGTGATCTTCTTCGCAAGCTCGCTTCTGTACGCAACGCCGATCACCATTATTCTGATGCCCGTATTCTTCGCCCTGCTTGAAGGCGTCGTCTACTTCATAATCGGCACCAAGGTCAAAAAGCCCGGTGCGATCCTCATTTACAGCATCGTCCGTGCGATCATGGGCGGCTACCTGCCGTACATCGTCCTGTTCATTCTCTCCGGCGTCATTGCCGAGCTGCTGCTGTGGAAGATCGGCTACGGCAACGGAAAAGCCCTGACCGCAAGCTACATCATCAATCAGGTGTTTGCAGCCTTCGGCAGCACCATCATCCCCTACGGCATCGCCGCAAAAGCAATGGCTGATCAGATGGTCACCGACGGCCGTCAGGATAACATTCTTGCTGCGTCGAACATTCTTCAGTCGTGGTGGTCCGTTGCATTGGTGGCAGGCGTCATCGTTGCGGCATTTATCGGAGCCGCCATCGGCAAGAAGATCGTAAAAAAGCATTTGGCGGCATAAAAATTTAATTAGGCTATAGACAATTTCGTCAATGCGTGGTATTCTTACAGCGTTAGTTAGCAGCTGCTAACTAACGCTGTAAGTTCGACCGCACGCCCAAAGTGGGCGCAGAGAATAAAAACCTAAGGAGTGATGTCCCTTGAATAAGACCTCCAAACGTTCCGCCTCATCATGGCTGATGGAGCTTGCGGAAGGCAGACGGGGCGAATATGCTTTGAGCATTCTTACGGCGCTGCTCGGCGTCGCCTGCTCGCTGATACCGTATTTCATCATCATCAAAATAATCGCCGCACTGGTAAACGGCACGGCAGAGCTAAACGAATGTCTTGTGCTTTGTGCGTGGATGGCGGGATTTTGGGTCCTGCGCTATGTGCTGCACAGCGTTTCGACCTCTCTTTCACATCATGCGACCTTTCATGTGCTTGCAAACACCCGCATAAGACTGCTTGACAAGCTTGCGACGCTGCCGCTCGGCACGGTGCTTGACAGGTCCTCCGGCTCATATAAGAACATCATTGTTGAGCGTGTGGATTCCATCGAGACCACCCTTGCTCATCTGTTGCCGGAAATGACCTCCAACATTGTTGGCGCACTGGCGGTCTTGGTGCTGCTGTTTGTCGAGGACTGGCGCATGGGGCTTTCCATGTTTATTGTTCTGCCGCTCGGCATTATCTGCTTTATGTCCATGTTCAAAGGCTATAACGAGAAGTTTCAGCGTACCGTGACCTCGACAAAAGCACTCAACGACACTGCCGTTGAATACATAGGCGGCATCGAGGTCATCAAGGCCTTCGGACAGTCCAAGACTAGCTACGCAAAGTTCGTGTCTGCCGCAAAAGAAGGAGCCGACTGCTTCATCGACTGGATGCGGGGCAGCCTGTTCGGTCAGGTGGCGGGCATGGCAATCTTCCCCTCGACCCTGCTCGGTATTCTGCCGGTCGGCTGCATCCTCTATATGCACGGCACCCTCTCGGCGGAAACCTTCCTGACGGTCATCGTTCTGTCCTTCGGCGTCATGCAGCCGCTCATCACCGCATTTTCCTACACCGATGATATCGCACAGGTGACAACTATCGTCGGTGAGGTGGCGGCCGTGCTTTCGGGCGAGGATATGCAGCGCCCGGAGAAGGCGGAAAGGCTGCCCTCCGATAACTCCGTCGAGCTTAAAAACGTCCGCTTTGCCTACCACGACAAGGAGGTGCTGCACGGCGTCAGTCTGCGTATCGAGCCGGGCACGGTCAATGCCCTCGTCGGGCCCTCAGGCAGCGGAAAATCGACTATTGCACGACTGATCGCCTCACTTTGGGACGTCAAAGACGGCACCGTCGAGCTTGGCGGAATCGACATTCGCACTCTGCCTCTTGCGGAGTGTACGAAGCGCATAGCCTACGTCTCTCAGGATAACTACCTCTTTGATTTCTCTGTCATGGATAACATCCGCATGGGCAAAAAGGGCGCAAGCGACGAGGAAGTCGTTGCCGCTGCGAAAAAATGCGGCTGCCATGATTTCATCATGGGTCTTGAAAACGGCTACCAGACCGTGTGCGGAGCTTCCGGCGGGCATCTTTCAGGCGGAGAGCGTCAGCGCATCTCCATTGCCCGCGCTATGTTGAAGGATGCTCCCATCATCATTCTCGACGAGGCGACCTCCTACACCGATCCGGAAAATGAAGCGGTCATTCAGTCCGCTCTTGCACATCTTGTGCACGGTAAAACACTGCTTGTCATTGCGCACAGACTATCTACCATTGCTGATGCCGATCAGATAATCGTTGTCAATCAGGGGCAGATCGAAGCAACCGGTACGCAGGAGGAGCTTCTGGGGTCCTGCCCTCTGTACAAAACCATGTGGGAAGCACACATCAGCGTCAAAGACGACGGGGAGGTAGCGTGATGTTCAGAACATTGAAGAAATTCTTTGCATTCTGCGGCGACGACAATCGCAAAATGTTCGTTGCGTCCATATGGCTCGGCGTTGTGAGCGCCATTTGCTCCGCCATGCGTATCCCCGCCGCAGCTATCGTCATTCAGGCGCTTCTGCAAAAGAACGTCAGCATGGCGACGCTTTGGGCCAGTCTCGGCATCATTGTCGCTTCGTTGGTCGTTACCATTGCCATCAACATGAAGTCAACCATGCTCCAGACCCGTGCGGGTTACCGTGCCTGCGCCAACAAACGCATCGAGATCGCCGAGCATCTGCGGTATCTGCCGATGGGTTGGTTCAACGACAACAGCCTCGGAGAAGTTACCTCCGTCACCACCAACACCATGGAGAACATGGCA
>CAVDMS010000052.1:0-6532 GCA_963610045.1 Bacteroidaceae bacterium | reverse complement strand
GGTGACCTCCGTCACCACCAACACCATGGAGAACATGGCAAACGTTGCAACGAGAGTCGTCATGGTCACGACGCGGGGCTTTCTGACCTCCGGCATTATTGCCGTTATGATGTTTGTTTTTGACTGGCGCATGGGGCTTATAACCCTTGCAGGGCTGATACTTTTCTTTGCCGTAAACGCTGCCATGCAGCGCAAAGAGCAGTCTCTCGCACAGCGAAAATTTAACGCTGACGAAAGGCTCGTCTCCAAGGTTCTTGAATATGTGCAGGGTATCTCCGAGGTCAAGAATTTTGACCTGACCCACGACTCCACAACTCAGGTTCACGCCGCCGTGGAGGAGGCTCGCCTCGCATCCTTCGGCATGGAGCTTCCTTCGGTGCTCTATATGTTGGCGCAGTTTATCATAAACAAGCTTACCGGCGTTGCGGTCTGCACCGCAGCGATCGTCTTTTACTTCAACGGAAGTATGGAGCTTACAAACTGCCTTTTGATGCTCATATGCTCGTTTATTCTCTTTGAGCAGTTGGATTCCGCAGGGAGCTTTTCCTCCCTTTTCCGCTCCATTGACATCGGTGTGGACAAGGCAAACTCCATTCTTGAGGTGGAGCCGATGGACATCGACGGCGAGGAGCTGACGCCGGAGAGCGAGGACATTGCCCTTTCCCGCGTCGATTTCTCCTATGACAGCAAGCCGATACTGCACAATGTATCGTTAAGCATTCCGGAGAAAACCACCGTCGCGATCGTCGGACCCTCCGGCAGCGGAAAGACTACGCTCTGCAATCTTATGGCGCGCTTCTGGGACGTACAGAGCGGCAGCGTGAGCCTTGGCGGTCGTGATGTTCGGGAATACAGCTACGACAGCCTGATCCGCAACTTCTCGTTTGTGTTCCAACGGACGTATCTCTTCTCGGACACGATCGCCAACAACATCCGTTTTGGCAGACCGGATGCCTCTCTTGACGAGGTAAAAGCTGCAGCGAAGAAAGCCCGATGCTATGACTTCATTATGGCGCTTCCGAACGGCTTTGACACCATAATCGGCGAAGGCGGCGCCACTCTTTCCGGCGGCGAACGTCAACGCATTTCCATTGCACGCGCAATAATGAAAGACGCGCCCATCATTATTCTCGATGAGGCAACCGCCAATGTTGACCCCGAAAACGAAAAGGAGCTTATGGAAGCGGTCGCCGAGCTGACACACAATAAGACGGTCATTATGATCGCTCACCGTCTCAAAACCGTGCGCAATGCCGACATGATCTTTGTTGTTGATCACGGTGAGATCATTCAGCAGGGTACGCACGACGAACTGGTAGCCGTTGACGGGCTCTACCGTCGCTTTGTGGTCGAGCGCAAGCAAGCTGCCGGGTGGAAGGTGTGATTTTACCACGCGAAATTTTCAGGAAAGGATTTAAAAGGCATGAAACTGCATGCATCCGGTGAGGATTACCTTGAAGCTATACTGCTCATCGAGCGAAAAAAGGGCGCTGTTCGATCAATTGATATTGCAGAGTGGCTCGGTGTTACAAAGCCAAGTGTCAGTCGTGCCGTTTCCATTCTGAAGAAAGGCGATTTCCTCTGTGTAAAGGACAATCTTCTGTGTCTGACTGATAGCGGTCGCGCAGTTGCAGAGAAAATTTATGAGCGGCACTGTTATTTCAAGCAGAGGCTCATGGATGTCGGTGTGGACGAACAAACCGCCGAAAAAGAAGCCTGTCAGCTTGAGCACAGTCTCTCTGACGACAGCTTTGATAAAATCAGAAAAGCCTCTGATCAAAAGCACGATCAAGGTAATGAATAATTGCAAGCAAAAACACGGTGGAAATGCCTTGTGCAATGATGGTTGCAAGTGCAGAGGGATCACCCGGCTGACCGGCAATAATCGAATCAGACATATACTTGCGAAAACCGCTTGAAACAAGGCTTTTTGCTTTGCCGTAATCGTTAAACAGACGTTTTCTGACATTAAATCGGTGATCCGCATAAATAGATGCACCTTGCTGCCATGACGGTAGTGAGGTGCATCTATTTTTATATCCTGTAGGGCATTATTTGAGGAGCTGCTTCAGATCCTCCTCCGGCGTGGTGATGGGGGCAATGCCGAAGTTCTCCACGAGATAGTTCAGCACACCCGGCGAAACAAACGCCGGCAGCGTGGGGCCAAGGCGGATATTCTTGATCCCCAAGTATAGCAGCGTAAGCAGAATGCACACCGCCTTCTGCTCGTACCAGGAGAGCACCATAGACAGCGGAAGATCGTTCACGCCGCAGCCGAAGGCATCCGCAAGGGCAAGGGCGATCTGGATGGCGCTGTAAGCGTCATTGCACTGTCCGACATCCATCAGGCGGGGCAGACCGCCGACGGCGCCGAGGTCAAGGTCATTAAAGCGATATTTGCCGCAGGCAAGGGTCAGCACTACGGTATCGGCAGGCGTCTGCTTGACAAACTCCGTGTAGTAGTTGCGGCCGGGGCGTGCACCGTCGCAACCGGCAACCAAGAAGAAGTGCCGAATAGCGCCGGATTTGACCGCCTCAATGACCTGATCTGCCACGCCAAGCACCGTACCACGGGCAAATCCGGTCATGACCGTGCTGCCGCCGTTAATGCCTGTAAAAGGCTTGTCCTCGGAGTAACCACCCAGCTCCAAAGCCCTTTCGATCACCGGAGTGAAGTCCTTGTCATCTCCAATGTGCGTTATTTCGGGGTAGGACACCACCGCCGTGGTGAACACACGGTCCAAATAGCTTGCTTTCGGCGGCATCAGACAATTTGTGGTGAACAGCACCGGTGCGGGAAGAGACGCAAATTCTTTCTGCTGGTTCTGCCATGCCGTGCCGAAATTGCCCTTGAGGTGCGAATACTTTTTCAGCTCAGGATAGCCGTGAGCGGGAAGCATTTCGCCGTGGGTGTAGATATTGATGCCTTTGCCCTCGGTCTGCTCCAGCAGCAGCTTCAGGTCGTGGAGGTCATGGCCGGAGACGACAATGAACGGACCCTTTTCCACAGTCAGAGGTACGGTGACGGGCGTGGGCGTTCCGTAGCTTTCGGTGTTGGCCTTGTCCAGAAGCGCCATGCACTTGAGGTTTTTCTCACCGACCTCCATCACAATGGGCAGCAGCTCGTCCATACCCCAATCCTCGCCAACGGCAAAGAGCGCCTTAGCAAAGAAGCAGTTCACCTCCTCGTCGGTATAGCCCAGCACCATAGCGTGATGCGCATAAGCCGCCATACCTCGCACTCCGAAAAGAATGAGGGATTTGAGACTGCGGATGTCCTCCTGCGCATTCCAAAGATTCTCCATATCGTAATCATCCGTGCGTCCGCAGGGAGACCCGCAGCCGGAGCAGTTTGGCACCAATCGTTCTTTTTCCGTATGTACACGGCCGATCAGTTCCCGGAGGGTCTTTTCATTGAAGCTCACATTTGTGATAGTAGTAAACAGCCCTTCGATCATCAGACGCCATGTACCCTCGTTTACATCCGGGGCATTATCTGTCGCACGGGACAGCCCGATCAGAGCGCCGGTCAGCTCGTCCTGAAGCTTTGCTACATCGGCGGTCTTGCCGCAGACGCCTGCTTTTCCCATGCAGCCGATGCAGCCTGCTGTCTGCTCACACTGAAAGCAAAACATTTTTCGTTCCATCTTGAAATCCTCTCTTTCCTTTAATCGAGTATGTTCCCGTCCGTGGAAATGGTCACGACCTGCCACGGAATGAATTTTCCGCTGTTCTGCAAAGCGGTTTTCGCTGCGTGCTCAAGTCCTCCGCAGCAGGGAACCTCCATGCGCACAACGGTCACGCTCTTAATATCGTTATTGCGGATGATCTCGGTGAGCTTTTCGGAATAGTCCACGCCGTCGAGCTTCGGACAGCCGACGAGCGTGATGTGTCCCCTAATGAACCGCTCGTGGAATGCGGCATAGGCATATGCCGTGCAGTCGGCGGCAATGAGCAGCTTTGCACCGTCAAAATAAGGTGCGTTCACGGGAACAAGCTTGATCTGTACCGGCCACTGTGAAAGACGGCTTTGAGCTGCTGCAGGAGCGGCCTCAGTGTCTGTCGGCTCTGTGTGCCGTATCGTTTTCATCCGTGTTCCGGGGCAGCCGACGTGAAGGCGCATCCCCTCCTGCTGCATCTTTTTCTGCTTATTGGCGAGTACCGCCGCTTCGTCATAGGCAGCAGCTTCACGTTCCACAAAGGAGATCGCCCCTGTGGGACAAGCCGGCAGACAGTCACCCAAACCGTCACAGTAGTCGTCCCGCATAAGCTGCGCCTTGCCGTCTGCCATGGCGATAGCGCCTTCGTGACAGGCAGCGGCACAGGCGCCGCAGCCGTTGCATTTATCCTGATTGATCTCGATGATCCTTCTTTTCATAACCCTTCCTCCTTGCTTTTGTGGCTCGATTATAGTACAATTAAATCAATAAGTCGGTTGAATTTTCAACGAAAGAGGGTTTTTATGAAAGAATTTTCCCCCGTGATACGCTCCGCTCAGCTTTTCTCAGGCATCTCTGAGGAGGAGCTGACTGCAATGCTCTCCTGTCTCAGAGCCGAAAAAAAGGACTTCCCGAAGGAAGCCTTTGTGCTGCGTTGCGGCGATACGGCGGACTCGATCGGTCTTGTGCTGTCGGGAAGTGTACTGATCATTCAGGAGGATATTTGGGGAAACCGCAATATTCTTTCAAAAGCCGGACCGGGACAGACCTTTGCCGCCGCCTATGCCTGCGCCCCCGGTTCAAGACTGAATGTGAGTGTCATAGCTGAAACCCCCGTCACCGCAATGTTTTTGAATGTAAAGCGTATTCTGAATGTGTGTCCCTCTGCCTGTTCGCACCACAGTCGAGTGATCCGAAACCTCCTCAGCGAGCTTGCCGACAAAAATCTGCGGTTTAACGAAAAGCTCACGCACATGGGGCAGCGTACAACACGGTCGAAGATCATGTCCTACCTTTCCGCTGAAGCACAGCGGCTCGGAACCTATGAATTTGACATTCCCTTTTCAAGGCAGCAGCTTGCCGATTATCTCGGCGTCGAGCGCAGCGGACTGTCGTTGGAGCTTGGAAAGATGCGCAGCGAGGAGCTTATTGATTTTCACAAAAGCCACTTTATTTTGAGAGTGTAACTTACTTTTATGGTATGCTATACTAAAATCACGGGGGCGAGACGATGGGACTTTTATCGGATGAGCAGCTTATCTACGAGATCCTCTCGGTCGTGGAGGAAATACCGAAGGGGCGTGTGGCTACCTACGGACAGATCGCACGGCTGGTCGGGAGAGAGCGCAACGCACGCTTGGTGGGGACGGTTCTCAGCCGTGCCGGCTGTTACGGGCAGTACCCGTGCCACCGTGTTGTGAATCATTCCGGCAGACTGGCGCCCGGTTGGCTTGAGCAGGCGGAGCTGCTGCGTCAGGAGGGCGTTGCTTTGAAGGACGCCGATCATGTCGATTTGAAAACGCATCAGTGGGACGCTTGATGGTACTGTTGTGATCCTTATAGGGCAATAGCCTTTTCGTCAGTGCTGTGCATAGGTCTGCCGCAACTCTATCAAATTATGGCAGATTCATGTTGCGCAACGCCAAGTCAAATGATAGAATAATTTTGCTGAATAGCAGTTTCACGGAGGTGCAAACACATGAAAAAGTTTAGGACCGTGGTGTCCGTTATCATTATGCTCATTGCGGGCATCGTCGGATTTTTCGTCGGAGCGAGCCTTGACGATGCGATGGGCGGTGCAATTTTATTTTCAATGATCGCAGGAATCGCCTGCGTTATCTATGCAATAGACAACCGTTCGGAATAGTATGAGTTTCGACACGGCACTTTAATTTTGCGGGTGACAATCGCACAAATATTGCTGCGCAACCGCAAAGTTGCGCAATAGTTGGTGGTGTGTCTCTCGTTCGTATGCTATATTGACCGCACGAAAGGAGAGCGATAACATGAATTTCGTTCTTAATACTGTTATCATTGTGTTTCTCATAGTGATCCCGATCCTTGCGGTGCTGGTTTATCTGGTCGTGCTTTTGATCAAAGCGCTGAGAAAGTACATTCGCTCAGAGCCGGTGCGAAAGGAAAAATCGCAAAGTGCAAGGTCGCTCGGTGAGGTACTGAAGAAGCACAGAACGGACTGCAAAATGACGCAGGAGTTTGTCGCCGAGACAATAGGTGTCAGCAGACAGGCGGTCTCAAAATGGGAAAGCGGAGCGTCCGACCCCAGTACGACGAACCTGATCGCACTGGCAAAGCTTTTCGGCATATCGCCTGAGGAGCTGCTTCAGGAAATGCAATAAGCGCACACGGGACTCAGGCCGCACGGCTTGAATCCCGTGTCTTTCTATGATAAGCTGTTTTACGAGGTGACGGGCTATGAAAGCGGAATACAGGAAAGCGCAGGTCGGGGACGCTACGCTTTTGGTGCATATCTACGACCTTTCGTTTTACGCCGACTACCTGAAATACGGTGAATGTCCCGACTACGACGCAGGCAATCGAATTTGTAAAAACGCTCTGCGGCGATTGGGAGAAGC
>CAVDMS010000051.1:0-11753 GCA_963610045.1 Bacteroidaceae bacterium | reverse complement strand
CTGTCTGTTGACAGTTTGGAGGCATGTATTGCAAATAATCGTCTGATTGGCACGGGGCTTACTTGGCTGCGGACGCTTGTGGATGAAGCGGTATCAAACGGTGCAAAGGAAGCGGTAATGCACTCTTCATTTGCAGATTCCCAAGCCGCAATGTACATTGACAAAACTCTTTCCGTCGCTCGATATTTGTGCTCAATAGAACAACCCATTGCTTCTGAAATCTCAAACTGCATATCAAACACAGAAAGATTGGCAAATTATCTTGACAGCATAGAGTGTTATGATAAAGACCATCTTCGCAAGCTGCAAGAAATTGCAAAACAGGCTTTTGAGATTCTTTCAGAAGAGAAATTGAATATTCCCTCAGAAGAGAAAGCTAAGTTGGTTGCTTCTATCTCTACTATCTGTGACTTTGTATCAGCCCATATTCAGGAGGAAGCTGCATATGAACGATAGTTGTCGAATTAATTGCCCCTCGTCAGAGCTGTTACGATCAAAGCGGATTAATTTGATTGTCAGTGAATTTAACCGTTGGCTTTCTGTTGACAAAATAAGTCGCCTCGTCGATGCTTTTGGCGGAGATGCTGCATTACTAGCTTCCTGTTCTCCCATCGAGAAAGTCAAGTGGATGAAATCATTTGCGTCTGTGTGGGACTACAGGAAGAGACAGGCTTCTGCTTTGACAAAAGAGGGCGAATCTGCAAGATGGTTGCTCAAAAATGACGAGATTGTTGCGCGCAATGAGGAACTCATTTATACAGCGGCAAGGGAATTAGGCCTAATAGGCACGAAGCAATCCGTATATAATCACGCTGACTATGTTTTGCCTTTAGGCGGGGCAAGGTTGTCAAATCTTCGACGCTGCCAGTTGGCTCGTGATACAGTGGATTGCATCCGCGGAAACACAACGGTGGTTGCACTGTCGGGTATGCGCCCGATATCTGAATCAGAACGAGTTGGATATGTTGATACCTATGCGCCGGAGGCAGTAACAGAGTTTGATGCAATTAGTGCCGGTATGCGCATTGCTTTTGACTTAAATGAAGCTTATGCCGACGAGATAATTCACTCATCCAACCCTAATTTTCAAGCAACCATTCGTCACTTTGATGAAAAGTACCGTGGCACTGAGTTATATGCAGTAGCAGCTCCGTCTACCGTTGCAACCCGGCGAGCAAATAGCGCAGACTGTTTCACATATTTTTTCGAGAAGTTTGAAGTTCCGCCACGTGCAAAAATCGTAAATTGCACCTCGCAAATCTATTGTACATATCAGCAGGTACGCGCTCTTTCTTTTGCGATAAAATATGATGTGGAGTTTGACACAATAGGATTCCCGGTTTTCCAGAACAATGCCTCATCGTCAGCCTGCAATAGGCAATTAAGCGAGCCCGTAAACTATCTTCAAGAAATTAAAGGCACAATTGACGCAATGAATGATTTCATTGATGAATTTTGCCAGTAAATTTATCCATTAATTAAAAGCGCCGGAGGAGAATCATAAAGAGCCTTCTTGGTGGATTCTCTGCCGCGCTCTCGATAAGGGTATGGGCAGCAGTTATTCTTACTGCATAATGCCCATGACCCGTTAGTCGACGAAATCTGTTAATAAAAACTGTTAAAAGAGGACTTCAGACTGTGATCTGAGGTCCTCTTTTTTGGAGAAAACTGTTTGAGATATGTAATAAGAAGCAGAACGGTGCGAAATGTGTCTTGCAAATGCTGCCGCAGCCAAAATCCGGCACACAGAAAACGCATATAAAGTGGAGGATTTAAAAACAGCAACGTATATGTAGATAGCATAGCACATAAGTCTGCTAGAAAACTACAAAACGAAAGGATGCATAAAGATGGAAAAATACAAATTTCATGCAACAAATTTAGTTGCGGAGGCTTTTGAAAAGCATGACATCAAGTTTAGGGTTGAAGAAGCGGATGATGCAGAAATAATAATCGCCGGCTTCTCAATTGACGGAGGCCCCACGGTGGCTGAGTGGTTTATTTGCGATGACGAAAACGATATAGCAGCAAGGGTCTTTCGCCTTATTACAAAGGTACCCGAGACAAAACTGGCTCGCGTCAGTGATGCCTGTAACATTCTGAACAGCAAAGTCCGATTCTTGAAGTTCTTTGTTGATACAGACGGTGATGTTAATGTCGAGTATGATTTCCCCAAGCGCACTCCGGATAATGGCATTGGAGAAATGGCGGCTGAACTTTTCCTGCGTACGATGCACGTGCTTGATGTACACTATCGAGTGTTAATGAAAGCGCTTTATACTGATGAAAATCTTAACGATAATGAAAGCTTGATGCAGAAGTTGGAGCGTCTCCGGAGGATGCAACGGGCAAGGGCGGCTTCTGAAGCTAATGCAACTGATGCTGATGTGCCTGACTGCTCGGAGGCCGAGCGGGAGGAGTGTGACGCTTCCGATTAAACCGTAAGGCAATCGTCCGCTACCGCAGCATCCTTGCTGCTGCGGTAGCGAAAAGCCACTTGTGTTTTAGAAATGACAACGAAAAGGAGGAGAAATAATGTATCAGTCAGTTTTACGTGATCCTGGAGGGGCGGAACTGGTTCGTATTTTGCCGAATATTTGCGGTGAATACTCTGCCATCGTAAACGGAAGCGTTCTTCTTGTCCCGCCCGGAACCACTGCCGTTGTTGATATCAACGGTACGCTACGCGCCTACGGTCCCGGTAAATACGAACTCTTCACAGGGGTCGATCCATTTTTTGTTAGGCTCCGCAACGCTCTTACCCATGGAGATGCGGGCATTTCGGTCTCAGTTTTCTTTGTATCGACTGAAAAGATTAAATTTACGAGGCTTGGCACAGGCGAGCTGCTGTTCCATGCTAACAGATTTGGGCTAACGATGAAAGCGCTTGCCTCTTGCAATCTTTCTTACTCCATCTCTGATCCAATACTGTTCTTGAAAAAGCTAGTAGGCTCTTATTCTTGCGGCTTTGATGAGGACTCGATCGCTCCCTGCATCGAGCAGATCGTACTTACTCCGATTCGTGAAGAACTATCCAGGGCGATCAGTCAGTTGGACGTTGTCCAATTTAACAGCAGTCTCTCTCGCATTGGGAATATGGCAGCACCCGGGATCAGGACGGGCCTGTCTGAGTATGGTATCAGGCTGCAGCGCTTTGACCTTACCGGCATCACCGTGCCGCATAGCGAAATCCAACGCCTTTATAGTCTTGAAGAGGAGTATGCAAGCGGCAGGACACGTACAGACTTAGAACTAGATCACCTGCAAAGGGTTTGGAACGGCAGCGTTGCAAACCGGACTGTAGCGGAAATGATGACCGGCTTTCCTTCCCGAGGACAGGCCCCTTCCGGTGGTGCAGCCGACAACCACGGGGGTGCTCCAATGATGCAGATGATGATGTACCTGCAGATGGCGCAGGCATTGAGCGTGCCGCTGTCAGATCTGACTCGCCAGGCAGGCGACTTATTTGCAGGCGCTTCGCCTGAAAGCCCATCATCTGCGGATACAGCTTCGCCGACGTCGGATCCGGAGAGAGACTGACACTGCTTGACCGATCTGTGAGTACCGATATATTAGTGAAAGGTTGATGAAAAATGAAAGAGAAAAGCTACTCCCTTATTGCTGCTGTGGCAGTGTTCGTTCTGATTCAGCAGCTCATCTTCTGGTGGGTAGCCCCTACGACTGCAACTGCCTACCTTACAGTATGCGTCGGCGGAACGGCGCTCAGTGTTGGGGTTCCGGCGGTGTATGTGGCTACGTATTTGCTAAGTAATCTTCGAAAGAGTGCGGGGGTGGCCGTCGTTTCTGTTATCCTTGAAACTGCCGTAATAGCTCTCTCTGCCTTGCTTTTGGCGTTGGATGCCTCTGCTGAATCGGCGGTGTTTGCCCTCGTTATTGCGGCGCTTCTTTGCTTTGCTATCCTGATTCCGTTTGTTGCTGCTGCGCTCAAAAGGGAGAGGCAAGGGGTCTATCCTACGGTGACTACTTTGGAAACGATGAATACAGGAACAGATAGCTGAAAGGTGGTGAGGCTATCATGGATCGAATATGCAGACGCTGTGGTTGCTCCAGTTTTCATTTCAACAGCTCTAACTTGCGATTCGAGTGCGCACGGTGCGGGACGCCTCCTTACGATCCGCAGGAGGAACAGCGGATCATGCAGTATGAGAGAAGCTTCGCTTTGGCGATGAGACACCTTGCAGCAGGGAACTGGCAGCAGACAATCAGCTTGCTGCGGCCGCTTATGGCCGACTATCCCACTGACAGAAAGCTGTATCACGCTGTCTTGCGCGCAGCTACTCACGACTTCAGCGACATGGATATGGAAAATGCTGCCGACAAAGCTGCCGCCTCCGATGCGTGGGAAAAGCTAGAAAGAACTAGAGGCGTTGACAGCGAAATGCTGCGATATAGTCGGAAGCGTTATGAAAAATCACGAGAAGAACTGAGGAATAAAATGACGATTATCCTTTTGTGGTTTTTTGGAGGGGTGCTTGCGGCGGTTATGACAGCGTTCTTTTCAATGAACGGCAAGCTTGACCTTGTTGCGCTATGCTCAGTCGGCATCATGTTCTGCTTATACAAGATTGTTCTTTCCTCGCCTTTTGATGTCCTGCACGAGTTGAGAAAAGCTCCGCCGAACTTCCGAAGGAATCCGTTTAGGCAGTAGAATTGCAAAAAGGGGTTTTATTAAGGCGGCAAATACGCAGCCTAACCTCATGCTATTGAAATGCTTAAGCTGCTCTGCTATAATATTACACAACACATAAATAGAATAACCAAATCAAACGGGCAAGCCTTTTGCTGGCTTGCCCGTTTCTGAAATTGAAAGGACAACGCATGGCGACGAGTAAGGAATATCTGAACTTTGTTTTAGAGCAGCTCTCCGATCTGGAGGAGATAAGCTGCCGCTCCATGATGGGCGAGTACATCATATATTACCGGGGAAAGATCGCAGCCTACGTCTGCGACGACAGGCTGCTCGTAAAGCCGACCGCCTCGGCGATCTCGCATATGCCGGACGCAGCCTTTGAGCCGCCTTACGAGGGCGCAAAGGATATGCTGCTTGTGACAAACCTTGACGACAAGGCGTTTTTGACCGAGCTGTTTTACGCCATGTACGACGAGCTGCCGACACCTAAGCCCAAAAAGACCAAGGCGCAGAATAGCACCTGAGCGCACGCAGAGTCAGGAAACCGTGACCGTATTTTGATAGACTGTGATCACGGAAAGGGAGTGAGACCGTGAATTGGATACAGGGCATGCAGAGGGCGATCGACTATGTGGAGGCGCACATAAGCGAGGAGATAGACTTTGCGGAGGTCGCAAAACAGAGCTATTCGTCATCCTTCCACTTTCAAAGGGTGTTCGGGATACTGTGCGGCTTCTCGCTCGGCGACTACATCCGTATGCGCAGGCTCTCGCTTGCGGGCGAGGAGCTGTCAAAGGGCAATGCAAAAATCATCGACATTGCGCTGAAGTACGGCTACGACACGCCGGAGAGCTTCTCCCGCGCCTTCACCCGGTTCCACGGCATCACGCCGAGCGAGGTAAAGCACGGCGGAAACGCCAAGTTTTTTGCTCCCCTCTCCGTAAAACTCACTTTAACGGGAGGCAGTAAAATGGATTACAGAATCGAAAAACGGGACGCATTCAAGGTCGTGTGCAAGAGAAAAGAGGTCGAAAAGCCGCAGTCGGGAAACGCAACGGCGGACATCACGGCAATGTGGCAGGAGTTCGGCGCCGACGGCACCATGGGACGACTCATCGCCTGTATGCCGGAAAACCCGGTCATGAAAGGGCTGCTGGGGATATGCTTTTCGTCAGAGCTTAACGCCGAGCGCTTCCCCTACGGTATCGGCGTCGAGTACGACGGGCGAAAGGTCGATGCCGATCTTGAGGTCGTGACCATCCCCGCAAACACCTATGCCGTGTTCACGAGCAAGGGCAAAATGCCCGACGCATTTATCGAGACCTACCACAGGATAGTCACGGAGTTTTTCCCGCAGAGTACGCAGTATGAGTATGCCGAGAACGTGGAGTTTGAGGTGTATTCGTCCGTAAACATCGCAGACCCCAACTACCGCTGCGAGATATGGATCGCCGTGAACGAAAAGGCGGAGTAATACATTAAGCAGTCGTGAAGAATCGAGGAATTGCTCCTCGATTCTTCTTTTTGCGCCATATCGGCAAAATTGCGCTTGAAATAGTCAACGGCTGATGCTATAATTGATATGCGTATTAAAACGAAAATGCGAGGAGGGATGCGTTTGCGTAAGGACGGCATTGAAACGAAGAGAAAAATACTCAGTGCCTGCGTTCACCTGTTTCTGGAGCAGGGGTATAAGGAGACCTCCATTACCCAGATCACGGAGAAGGCGGGCGTCACAAGGGGCAGCTTTCAGAACCTTTTTCCCACGAAGGATGCAGTGCTGATGGAGCTTGTCGGGACGATGTTCGGCGCACAATTCGAGTCAGCCGTCATCATCACGGGGGGTACTCTGCCGCCGGTATACACCTATGCGGTTGAGACGGCGATACAGCTCGCTCTTACTGAGCTGAACGAGAATCTGCGCGAGATTTACATTGAAGCCTATACTCTGCCGGACACGGCGGAATATATCTATCTGCAAACAACGGCGAAGCTCAAGCAGATATTCGGCGTGTATTTTACCGGATACGCCGAGAGCGATTTTTACGAGTTAGAGATCGGCTCGGCGGGGCTTATGCGAAACTATATGGCAAGAAGGTGCGACATTCATTTTCCGCTCGACCGCAAGCTGCGCAGCTTTCTGACAGCTGCGATGCGGGTGTACAAGGTGCCGGAGGAGGAGCAGGCAAGAGTGCTTGGCTTCATTTCGTCGCTTGATATAACGGGTATCGCGACCGAAGTCATGCAGAAGCTTTTCAAAATGATGGAAATGAAATTTGATTTTAAACTTTAAAATGACGACAAAAGGAGGCAAACATGAAAAAGCGGGTATTGAGTTTTCTTATGACCTTGTGCATGGTGCTGACGCTTATGCCGATGGCGGTATTTGCCGACGGTGATGAGGCAGGGCATGACCATGACATTGCAGTGCAGGAAGGGCATACACACTGCTACTGCGGCGGCAGCGTCACGGCAGGGGATCACACAAGCCACAGCGACGTTACATATCAGCCGTGGAACGGAACGGATGCGATCAGCTATGATGCAAACAAAACGGCGTATGTCTATCTGACGAATAACGCCACCCTCAGCTCGGACATGGTCGTTGACGGTCGGACGCTGTATCTGTGCCTGAACGGTAATACTCTGTCCTCCAACGGCAAAGTGAAGTTCAAGGTGAGAAACAACGCACGCCTTGTCCTCTGCGACTGCCAAGGCAGCGGCAGCATTAAGGGCGTTTCCTCCGGTTGGGGCGGCGGCTGCGTCTACCTCTACAACAGCACGCTGGATATGTACGGCGGCAAGCTCACCGGCGCAAAGGTCAAGAACGGCGGCGGCGTGGCACTCGACGACAACAACTGCAAGCTGAATCTTTACGGCGGCTCCATCTCCGGCAACACTGCTACGGTAGGAGGCGGCGGAGTATATATGCTAAACGGCGGTACCGTCAACATCTACGGCGGCTCCATCTCCAAAAATACCGCCAGCGGCACCGGCACTAAAGGACTCGGCGGCGGCATATTTTTGGCAGCCGGCAGCGGCTCCATTAACATTTATGGCGGTTCGGTATCCAACAATACCGCAAAGGGCGTTTACGGCGGCGGTATATACATAAACAGCGCAGGCACCGTTACCATGTCCGGCGGCGAGATATCCGGCAACAAGCTTGCCAACGTGGGCGACGGCGGCGGTATATGCTTAAATAAGGACGGAGCAAAGCTCATTATGTCCGGCGGTACGATCAAGAACAACAGCGCCAGCGTCGGCGGAGGCGTACTTTTCACAAACCCCGGCACCTTCACCATGACCGGCGGGCTTATCACCGGCAATACCGCCACGGGCGACGGCGGAGGTGTGCGCCTTTTCAGAAATATTACCTTCAACATAAGCGGCGGTGAGATATCCGGCAACAAGGCCGGCAGCGGCGGCGGTGTGCAGATGGAGGACAACAGCTCCACGATCAATATAAGCGGCGCCCCCGTCATAAAGAACAACACGGTTTCCGGCAAGGCAAACAATCTCCAACTGACCTCCGGAAAGACGCTTAACATAAGCGGCGCCATGACCTCCGGGGCCAACATAGGCATTACCACCGAAGATACGAATTATCCCGTGGTAATTTCCAACGCCTATGATACGGATTACAGCGACTATTTCTTCTCCGACGATAACGGATACCATGTTGAATACACTGCCGATAAGAAGTTGGCACTGGTTGCGGGAGCAGCCCACATCCACAGCGGCGGCACGGCGGATTGCATGAACAAGGCGGTATGCGCCGAGTGCGGTAAGTCCTACGGCGAGCTTGACCCCACAAATCACGCAAGCGGCTGTATTGCCGAGTGGACGCAGACCGAGACGACGCATGAGCGCAGCTACAGTCTGTGCGGTGCAGTCTCCGTTTCCGAAGAGGCGCACGAGTGGGCGGGAGGCGTCTGCTCCGAATGTGCTTACGTTTGCAGGCACAGAGGCGGCGCTGCGGACTGCTTCACCAGAGCCACCTGTGAGATCTGCGGAGAGCAGTACGGCGATCTTGCCCCGCACACCTACGTTAACCAGCTCAACGAGTACCGCAAGGTCTCCGATGCGACCTGTATAAGTCCGGCGGTGTATTATCAGTCCTGCTCAACCTGCGGAGCGCAGGGACCCGACACCTTTGAATACGGCGCCGTTGACCCGGAAAACCATACGGGTAAGGAGGTTTGGGTAAAAGACAAGGATACGCATGAGAAGAAGTGGGACTGCTGCGGTGCGGTGAGCGTTGAGAAAACCGAGCATCACTACGGTGAACGCACTATACTTAAAGAGCCGAGCTGCTTGGAGAGCGGTATAGAGACCTACACCTGCACCGACTGCGGTGAGGTAAAGACAATGCCGATGGATGCACTGGGTCACGACTTTGAGTACGGCTACTGTACCCGCTGCGATGCAAAGGATCCCACCTACACAAATCCCTTTATCGATGTTTTTGAGAGCGACGAATACTACGATGCGGTGCTGTGGGCGTACTACCACAAGCCGTCGCAGATAACCACGGGCTACACCGAAAACGAGTTCCGTCCCGGTCTTCCCTGCACAAGAGCGCAGGTAGTGACCTTCCTGTGGCGTGCCGCAGGATGTCCTGAGCCTGTAGCAAGTGACATCGACTTTACCGATGCAGCCGAAATCGCAGAGCCGTTCAGAGCGGCGGTTGCATGGGCGGCTGAAAACGAAATAACCCTTGGCTACGCCGACGGCAGCTTCAGGCCTAACGAGGCGGTGACAAGGGCACAGTTTTTGACCTTCCTCTGGCGCTTTGAGGGAAAGCCGGAATCGAACGGAAGCCTTGATATATTTGAGGATGCATCGAGCATTGCAGAGCCGTTCAGAGCAGCGGTCGCATGGGCGATCGAAGAAGGGATAACCGTCGGATATGAGGACGCAACCTTCCGTCCCAATAACCTCTGTACACGTTGGGCGGTTGTGATGTTCCTGTACCGCGACATGAAATAAAAGATATAATATAAAGCCGATAGCGGAAGCTATCGGCTTTTTGCGGTGTTGTTTCAAGTTGGCGTTTATGCACAAAAAAAGAGTTTGGTCATTGACCAAACTCTTTTTTTGTGTTTGCGCTAATTACTTCTGCAGCTCTGCCCAGTTGGGGGTATCGGTGCGGATGTTGGTCCATGCTTCACGAATCATGGGATCCTCGCCGACGATGTCGGGAACGTCCGTAGTCCAGGTGAAGTTGTGGGAGTTGGTGGCTTCAAGAATGTCACCGTAGCACCACATGGTTGCGGGGCAGTCGCTCCAGGTCTTGACATAAGCTGCGCAGCTTGCGGAGCTGTCGGTGGAGGTGATACGGCCGAGCAGGCGGTTAAGCATGGTAGCTGCCTGTGCGCGGGTGATGGGTGCATTGGGATTTGCGTTGCCGTTGCCGTCGCCCTTAATGATACCGAGCTGTGCGAGCAGGTTTATGTACTTGTCCGCAAAGCCGCCGGTCAGATCGCCGAAGATGTTGCTTCCGATGTACTCAACGGAGAACATACGTCCGATAATTGCACAGAACTGTGCGCGGGTGATGGTCGCATCGGGACGGAAGGTGCCGTCTTCATAGCCGTTGATGATGCCGGCCTTGGTCAGACTGGAAATTGCGTTGTTGTGCGGGTTGCCGACGTTAACATCGGAGAACTTGTTGTCCTTGGTGAAGATCCTGTCTCTGGCTTCGGGGGTCAGGAGACGGAAGATCATGGATGCGGCTTCGCCTCTGGTGATGGTTCTGTTGGGACGGATGGTGCCGTCGCTGTAACCGATCATGTAGGAGAAGTGGTCGGAATAGTTAAGACCGATGTCGAGACTGGGGTAAAGCACGAGAGTCTCAAATTCGGGGAGGATGCTCATAGTCCACTTGAGACCGGGGAGCGTTTTGTAATTTACACCGTTCTTGGCGCAGGTCGCCGAGACGTTGTAAACACCGAGCAGGCTCTTGGGGATAAGAGCAAGACCGATAGCGTTTGCGCTGTAGGTCTTGGTCTCACCGGTGAGCTGGTTGGTGAGGGTGATCTTTGCGTAGCTTGCAGGCAGGTTGTTGCTCAGCTTGCAGTAAACCGCATAGGTGGGGATCTCAAGTCCGGTGACGGAATCAATGAGACCGGCAGTTTCGGCCGTATCGCCTTCAGCTTCGGCGGTTTCGGCAAATGCCATTGCGGGTACAAGCGTGGCGAGCATCAAAACCACCAACAATGCACTCAGCATTCTTTTTACGTTTTTCATAGTTTACTCCTTTCAAAACAACTGCGGAAATAGAAAACCATCCCAATTTTCTATGACGTTTGCTCCGCAAAATAGTTCCTGCCTATAATATAAATCATTTTAAAAAATTTGCAAGAGAAATGTATTAAAATTGTAATAAAAATAAAGAACAGTTTTCGACACTATGTACGATAATAGTACATTTTATTGCAGCTGTCTAATTATTTCACGCTTTAATCTAACGATAATTCTCTTTTCAAGTCTACTTATATAGCTCTGTGAGATGCCCATTATGTCGGCAAGCTCCTTCTGCGTACACTCACGTTTGCCGTACAGACCGAAGCGCATCACGATGATTTCGCGGTCGCGTTCATTGAGCGAAGCTATGGCGGTTTTCAGCATCTGCCTGTCGGCGGCCTCCTCAAGAGGACGGCACACCTCATCGTCGTCAGTGCCGAGGACGTCGGACAGCAGCAGCTCGTTGCCGTCCCAGTCGGTGTTTAAAGGCTCGTCGAAGCTGAGCTCCGTCCGCTGATTCACGGATTTTCGCAAATACATGAGAATTTCGTTCTCGATGCAGCGTGAGGCGTAGGTCGCAAGCTTTATGTTCTTCTCCGAATTAAAGGTGTTGACCGCCTTGATAAGCCCGATGGTGCCGATGGAGATGAGGTCCTCAAGGTTTATACCCGTGTTCTCAAAGCGCCGTGAAATGTACACTACGAGGCGAAGGTTATGCTCGATAAGTAGCTGCTTTGCGCTCTCGTCTCCGGCTTCCGACGCCTTGATCGCCGCCTCCTCACGAGCCTTGTCGAGCGGCGGCGGAAGCACGTCGCTGCCGCCGATGTAGTACAGATCGGGCGGGGCGGGAAGC
>CAVDMS010000050.1:0-11958 GCA_963610045.1 Bacteroidaceae bacterium | reverse complement strand
CCGTTCTTGGTAGAACCCATACCTTTTTTATGTGCCATTAAGGTTACACCTCCATAAGTCAAAATCAGTTGCGGAAATTATGCGTTGATGGTTTCGATCTGAACCTTGGTATAGGGCTGTCTGTGACCCTGAGTCCTGCGATAACCCTTTTTGGGCTTCATCTTGTAGACACGGATCTTCTTGCTCTTACCGTTCTTCAGAACGTTTGCGGAGACGCTTGCGCCCTCGATAACGGGAGTACCGAAAACGGAGCTTTCATCGTCGATGACTGCGAGGACACTGTCGAACTTAACGGTTTCGCCTGCCTCGGCGCAGAGCTTCTCGACAAAGATAACGTCACCCTCGGCGACACGGTACTGCTTACCGCCGGTAAGGATAACAGCATGCTTCATTGATGTTTCTTCCTTTCTTCAGGTCTCGCTCTCATAGGTGCGGGCGCAGCCCGACTTCGACCCATTCAATGCGGCCTTGATAGCATACCACGAACAGCCTGTACTGTCAACGTTTTTCTCGGTTTTTAATGCAAAAAATCGCTTTACAATGTAAAATTTAATTGCAATTTTCGGTTTTACATTGATTTTACAATTTCCCCTTGCCGCATTTTACGTTTATATAGTATTATTGCAGCATAAAGCATAGGAAGTGATCAAATGATATTCTGTGTTGAAGACGATGCGGGCATCCGTGACCTGATGATATATGCGCTCGGCTCTGCGGGTATGCAGGCGGAGGGCTTTGAGGACGGCGCCCGGCTCACCGAAGCGCTCTCGGAAAGACGTCCGGAGCTTATTATTCTCGATATCATGCTGCCCGGTGAGGACGGCATCAGCATATTAAAGCGCTTAAAATCACGCAGCGCAACGTCAAGCATCCCGGTCATCATGGCGACGGCGAAGGGAACGGAGTACGACAAGGTCATAGGTCTTGACCTCGGTGCGGACGATTACCTTGCAAAGCCCTTCGGAATGATGGAGATGGTCTCTAGAGTCAAAGCGGTGCTTCGCCGCTGCTATCCCGACAGCGAAAAGCGCATACTCCGAAACGGGGAGCTCTCCATGAACCTCGGCGAGCATACCGTCACGGCTTCGGGAAAGCGTGTCGTGCTGACGCTAAAAGAGTACGAGCTTCTGCGCAAGTTTATGGAAAACCCCGGTCGGGCATTTACAAGAGAGCAGCTTATGACGAGCGTTTGGGGCGATGAGTTCTACGGTGAAACGAGAACGGTGGACGTCCACATAGGAACGCTCAGAACGAAGCTCGGCGACTGCGGAGCGTATATCGAGACCCTGCGGGGCGTCGGCTATCGCATGGAGGAAAGACAATGACCAAACGTATCTTCAGAGCCATATGCACGGTTGCGGCGATCGTTCTGCTTGCCTCGACGGTGCTTATAATGGGCATACTGTACGATTACTTTTCCGCAAGCAGGATGCAGCAGCTCCGTGACGAAACGGCGCTTGCGGCGCAGGGTGCGGAGATAAGCGGCGAGAGCTTCTTTGACGAAATGTCCGCCGAAAACTTCAGAGTGACGTGGATAGCCCCCGACGGCACCGTTAGGTATGACAGCAGCAAGGACGCAAAGGAGATGGGCAACCACCTTGAGCGTGAGGAGGTGCAGGAGGCGCTGAAAAACGGCGTCGGCGAGAGCGAGCGCTATTCCGATACGCTGATGGAAAAGCAGCTTTACTGTGCGCAGAAGCTGTCGGACGGAAGCGTCGTCAGACTTTCAAATTCGCAGTATTCCGTGTTCACGCTGTTTATGAGTATGCTCACCCCGGTGCTTGTGGTGCTTGCGGCGGCGGTGTGTGCGGCGCTTTGGATGGCGTCACGCTTGGCAAAGCGGATAGTCAAACCCTTAAACGAGATGGATCCCGACGACCCGAACGAAAACGACTGCTACGAGGAGCTTGAGCCGCTGCTGCGGAAGCTCCGTGCGCAGCAGTACAGGATCGCAAAGCAGGAGCAGGAGCTGAGCAGCAAGCGCCGTGAGTTTGAAGCGGCGTCGAGGAACATGACCGAGGGCATAGTGCTTCTGTCCGACGGCGCCGAGGTTTTGAGCATAAACGAAGCGGCAAAGCGCCTTTTAAATCTAAAGACCGACGCAACGGGCAAAAAGATAACCGAGCTGTGCGAGGGTGAGGAGATACGAAGGCTCGTGTCCATGGCGCAGAACGGCATACACGCCGAAGCCGTGCTGCCGCCGTCATACGGCAGCAGGCAGGTGAACGCAAGCCCCGTCATGTCGGAGGGCAAGCTCAGCGGCATCGTGCTTCTCATCTTCGACATAAGCGAAAAGGAGAAGGCGGAGCAGATGCGGCGTGAGTTCACCGCCAACGTATCGCACGAGCTGAAAACGCCGCTGCACACCATATCCGGCTGTGCCGAGCTGCTGCAAAACGGCATGGTGAAGCCGCAGGACATTCCGATGTTCGCCGAGAACATATACAACGAGGCGCAGCGGATGATAGCGCTTGTCGAGGACATCATAAAGCTTTCACGTCTCGACGAGGGTGCGGTGGACATGAAGCGTGAGCCTGTCGATCTGTACGCACTTGCGCAAAGCACCGTGGCGTCGCTGTCCCGTGCGGCGCAGGAGGCGGAGGTCGCCCTTGACCTTGAGGGCGAGAGCGCCGTCATCGACGGCATACCCCAGCTTTTGCAGGGCATCATATACAACCTCTGCGACAACGCCATAAAGTACAACAAAAAGGGCGGCAGCGTCCTTGTGAGCGTCCGCAGCGCAGACGGGAAGGCAAAGCTCACGGTAAAGGACACCGGCATAGGCATCCCGCCGCAGCAGCAGGAACGCATATTCGAGCGCTTCTACCGTGTGGACAAGAGCCACTCGAAGGAAGTCGGCGGAACGGGACTGGGACTGTCCATCGTAAAGCACGCCGCAGCGCTGCACAATGCCTCAATTGAACTTCACAGCACCCCCGGCGAGGGGACCGAGATCAGCGTCAGCTTTTAAGCCGACGCTGATTTTACATTTTACATACATTTTACATACTGCCGATTACCGATTTGATGTTGAGCCTGTATTGTTTATATCAGTACGGAGTAATATATATAGATAGGGAAGGCAGTATATGGATATATTTGATTTTCTGAAAATGATAGGCGGTCTGTGCCTGTTTCTGTTCGGCATGAACGTGATGGGTCAGGCGCTTGAACGCAGAGCGGGGTCGAAGCTCAGAACGCTGCTCGGCAAAATGACGGGCAAGACGCTTACGGGATTTCTCACGGGACTCGGCATAACGGCGATAATCCAAAGCTCGTCCGCAACGACGGTCATGGTCGTCGGCTTTGTAAATTCAGGACTTATGACCCTGCGGCAGTCGATCGGCGTCATCATGGGCGCAAACATCGGCACCACCGTGACGGCGTGGATACTGAGCCTCGGCGGTATCGACAGCGGTAACCTCTTTATTCAGCTTTTAAAGCCCTCGTCGTTTACGCCGGTGCTGGCGCTTGTCGGCATATGCCTGTATATGTTCAGCAAGAACAGCAAGAAAAACGACACGGGAATGATCCTCCTCGGCTTTGCGACGCTGATGTTCGGCATGGAGACCATGAGCGGAGCCGTTTCCGGACTGCGTGACGTGCCGGAGTTCAGAGAGCTGTTTTTAGCGTTTCAGAACCCCATCCTCGGCGTGCTTGCAGGTGCGATACTGACGGCGATCATCCAGTCAAGCTCCGCATCGGTCGGAATTTTGCAGGCGCTGAGCCGTTCCGGACAGGTGAGCTACGGCGCTGCGATACCGATCATCATGGGTCAGAATATCGGCACCTGCGTTACCGCTCTCATATCCTGCGTGGGCGCAAACAAGAACGCAAAGCGTGCAGCCGTCATACACCTTTCCTTTAACGTTATCGGCACCATTGTGTGCCTGACGCTGTTCTGCATCGTAAAGGCGCTACTTAACCCTGTCATCTTCAACGAGTCTGCGACGATGTACGGCATAGCGGTCGCACACTCGCTGTTCAATATATTCTGCACGGCGATATTGCTGCCTGCGGCATCGCTGCTTGAGAAGCTGGCAATGCGCATAATCCCCGACGGCAAGAGCGAGCAGGGCGAGATCAGCCCTCTCGACGAGAGACTTCTCGCCACTCCGCCGCTTGCGCTCCAGCAGAGCAGCACCGCCGCCGTGAGCATGGCAAACTGCGCCGTGAACGCAATGAAGAGCGCAATGGAGTCCGTTTGGAGCTACAGTCCGGCGCTTGCCGACAAGATAAGAGAAGAGGAAAACCAGACGGATAAGTACGAGGATATCCTCGGCACATACCTCCTAAAGCTCGGTGCGCTGCCGCTGTCCGACGCCGAAAGTGAGGAGGTCACGGAGCTTTTAAAGCTCATCGGCGATTTCGAGCGCATCGGCGACCATGCCGTGAACGTGCTTGAGTCGGCGGAGGAGCTGCACGACAAGAAGCTCGGCTTCTCGGACTCTGCGCAGCATGAGATGAAGACCATGATGGCGGCGCTCTGCGACGTGCTTGACACCGCCCTGCGCTCGTTTGTTAATAACGATGTCGAGAGCGCAAAGCTCGTAGAGCCGCTTGAGCAGGTCATAGACGACCTAAAGCGTGAGCTTCGTACAAGACACATACTCCGCATGAAAAAGGGCGAGTGCAGCATTGAGGCGGGCTTTGTGTGGTCAGATCTTCTGACGAACCTCGAAAGAGCGTCCGACCACTGCTCTAACGTTGCGCTGTGCGTCATTGATATGCGGACGCACGACCTGAACTTACACGAGACCCTCACTCTCCGCACCCACGCCGACGAATTTGATTCCCTGTATAAGCAGTACGCAAGAAAGTACGCATTATAAAGACAAAAAAGCAGCACCGAGAGGTGCTGCTTTTTAAATGAAATTTCAGTTTTCGTCGAGGAGGGCAAAGCCCGCTGCCTCACTGATGGGGAGGGAGAATACTATGGCGCCCGCCTCAGTGTCGGGTCCCGCCGAGCGAACGATAGCCTTCATAATGTCGCTCTTGTTGGACTTTTCGGCAACGATCATCACAAGCTCCTTTTCGCTTGCGATGGACACGTTGTAGAAGCGTTCGGCGTTTTCCGAACCCGTACCCTTGCCGTGTATCACGGTGCCGCCTCTTGCGCCTGCGGCTCGTGCTGCGTTCATTACCATGTCCGTTCTGCCCGAATTTGCGATCGCAATGAGCAGCTCATACGGGAAGTCAAGTTCGGGCGTATACTTTGCGTTTGCGCCGCCGTCGTTTAAATATGCCAATGTTTTTCCACCTCCAACACTTTTAATGGGGACCGCCGCAGATATGCCGTGACCCGGTACGCCGATGTACAGGGAGCGTTTAAGCTCCCGCATCAGCGCCGAGGTCTTTTCTGACGAAGCGACGTTTATGATGATGCGCTTTTCCGTGGACTCGATGCCGAGCAGGTCAAGCATACTTTTGAGCGCCGTACCTCTGCCATGAAAGCCGATGGTCACGGGCAGCTCAAGCTTTCTGCATATCTCAAGCAGCGCCTCCTCCGCAGAGGGCTTTACGACCGTTATAACATAGTTCATGCGGACACCTCCCAAAGCTCGACGATCTCGTCGTCGCCGTAAACCTCACGGCTGAGATCGGTTTTCTTCCTGCCGTACACGAAGCCGACCGTCTGGATGGAGATCAGCGGCATCATGGCGACGAGCGCAACGATACCGAATGCGTCCTGTATCGGGTTGCCGCCGAGGGTGTAGCTTGCGCCGATCATAAATTGCAGCATGAAGGTCGCCGTCATGGGACCCGACGCAACGCCGCCGGAGTCAAATGCGATGGCGGTGTAGATGTCGGGGACGAAGAAGGACAGGATCAGCGCAATGGCATAGCCGGGGATGAGGAACCACATGACGGAGATACCCGTCACCACACGGAGTGCGGAAAGTCCCATTGCAAGGGCTATTGCGACCGAGAGGCTGAGCTTTATCGCCTTGCCGGGGATAGCGCCTGCGCTGACGTCCTCGATCTGCTTTTCAAGCACGCTCACGGCAGGCTCGGCCGATATGATAAACCAACCGAGGAGCATCGAAAGCGGGATGAGAGCGTATTTTGCCGTCCCCGCAAGCGAGGAGCCGAGAACGGAACCCAAAGACGAGAAGCCGACGCCCACGCCCGTGAGGAACAAAACGAGACCGACGTAGGTGTAAAGTATGCCGATGCAGATCCTCAAAAGGCTGCGGCGGGACATTTTAAGCGCCGCAAACTGGAAGATGAAGAATATCGCAACGATCGGCAGAAGTGCTACCGCCATTTCCTTTATGTACAGGGGCAGCGCCGAAATGTAGGCGGAGCCGATCTCGGCGGTGTCGGCATATTCGGCGAAAACGGGCGTGATGCTGCTCTCGCTGCCGGAGTAGAAGAAGCCGAGGATCATGACCGCAACTATCGGTCCTATCGAGCAGAGCGCAACGAGACCGAAGCTGTCCGCCTCTGCGTCCTTGTCGCTTCGTATGTGCGAGATGCCGACGCCGAGGGCGAGGATGAAGGGGACGGTCATGGGACCGGTGGTCACGCCGCCGGAGTCGAAGGCGACGGCGAGGAAGCCCGCATCCGTAAAGCCCGCCATTATGAACACAACGGCGTAGAACAGGATGAGCAGCCAGCGCAGCTTGATGCCCGTGAGTATGCGGAGCATACATACGGAGAGGAAGAAGCCGACGCCGATACCGACCGTCACGAGCAGCACGGTAGAATCAATGTGCGGCACGGTGGCGGCGAGGACCTGCAGGTCCGGCTCTGCGATCGTGACGGCAAAGCCGAGCGCAAAGCTGACGCCGAGTATGAGCGGCAGCTTGCGGGTCTTTGTCAGGGCGGTGCCGATCCTGTTGCCGATGGGCGTCATCGACAGCTCGGCGCCGAGCGAAAAAAGCCCCATTCCGAGAATTATCATCAGCGTTCCGATAAGGAAGCTCAGCATAAGTCCCGTGGGGATGGGGGAGACGGTCAGACACAGCAAAACGACGATGAGTACGATCGGCAGCACGGAGACCGCCGACTCACGCATCTTTTCCCGTATCATGTTCTTGCTTGCAAAGTACGAATCTTTAATAATACCACTCCATTTCCCGATTAGACTGTGTCTGATCGGGTGCATTTTTGTTTATAATACCATACAGAATGTACGAAAACAATCAAATCGGACTATATTTACGCAAAATTTACAAATTCTCTGCTGATAAATCCTGCATTTGCCTATTGCAATACTTAAAATTTTTGATATAATAAGCTTAAAATATTTGAAGTAAACGAGGTGAGCTTATGGAGTTTCTGTTCATAGCCGTCATATCGTATCTGCTCGGCTCCTTCTGCGCATCCATACCGCTGTCAAAGACCTTCTGCGGCAGCGACGTCAGAGGCTTTGGGAGCGGCAACGCCGGAGCAACGAACGTCGCAAGGGTGTTCGGAATGAGGGCGGGGCTTGTCACGCTGCTGCTCGACATGGCAAAAACGCTGCTGTCCATGAGCATCGGAAACGCCTTGGGCGGGGAGCTTGGCATGGCGCTTGCAGGGACCTTTTGCGTCATCGGACACTGCTTTCCGCTGTACTTCGGCTTTAAGGGCGGGAAGGGTGTTTCGGTCGGCGCAGCGCTGGCGCTTGCCTGCGGATGGCAGGTGTTTTTGGGCGTCATCGCCGTGTTCCTGTGCGTTGCCTTATTGAGCCGCAAGGTCTCCCTCGGCTCCGTCACGGCGTCGCTTTGCCTGCCGGCTGCCGCCGCCGCATTCTCCTGCTCGCATGAGCTTATCACCATGGCGGGCTTTGCTGCGGCGCTTGTCGTTTTTATGCACAGAAGCAACATAAAACGGCTCATTTCAGGCAAAGAACCCGATTTTAAGCCCGGAAAATCGGCTTAATGAATTGATAGAAATTTTAAATCAAAAATTGTACATTTCACCGAAATTGCCCAAAACGGCGCCGCTTCGTCTTGACAAATTGTTGACTTGTGTGTAACATAAGACCATAAGCTAAGCGGCACGGAATGCCGCAATTTAAATTTAAAGGAGAAACATTATGCCTAAGTTTAACGAAGTCAACGGAAAGCAGTTCCTTCAGGAATACAACGGTGTTGAGCTGTTCAAGGAGTTCACCCCCAAGATCGCAAAGCTCCCCAGCCTGACCTACAAGCTCTACTACAACACTCCCGCACCCGAAGTCGTTGAGAAGTGCATAAAGCTCGGCCGCTGCACCAAAGAGGAAGCAGACGCTCTCGTCGCTGCATTCAACGAGCGCTACGGCGACAAATAATCATACATAAGTTCGGAGTCGATCCGAAAAACGCTTTAGCCCCGCCTTTTGACGGGGCTAAAAACATACGGTTTTACAAAGGGGGAGTATTGTGGATTTCAGAAGCATGAGCGTGAGAGACTTCTTTGAAGTCAACGGCGGCAGAGAGCTGTGCGAGCGTTTTGCTCCGAACCTCCTGAAGTATCCGCTGAAGCTTTTTTATAAGAAAAGCTGCGGAGAGATATTCGACCTTGTGGTGAACACGGGGATCGTGCCGGAAAAGAATGCGGCGTCGATACAGGCCGCAGTCGAAGCAAAATAAGGACAAAAACTGAACGGGCAGCATCGCTGCCCGTTCAGTCTTTCATCTTAACTCTTTTTCTTTCCTGCGATGGCGGGGACGGCGACAGCCGTTCCGACGGCGGAAACGATCACGCCGACGAGCAGCGTCGTCTCGATGCCGCAGCCGTCAAGCAGCAGACCGCCGAAGTACCCGGCAAAAACGCTGCCGAGGGTGATGGCGGCGGTGAAGAAGGATTGTCCCTTTACGACGTCCTTTTCCGGGATGGTGTCGTTTATGTGCTGCACCGCAGCCGGGAGCAGGAGCGCAAACGACAGCGCCTGAATGGCCTCCGCCGCATAGAAGGAGGGAAGGTCGGACGCAAGGTATATCGCAAGCTCCTTCACCGTGAACATGACTGCTGCAAGGCAGAGCATGAAGCGGCAGGAAAAGCGCTTTAGGAGCTTGCTGAAAAACAGCATTACGGGGACCTCGGCGATGGACATGAAGGCAAGTATTCTGCCCATGTCGGACTTGTCGCCGCCGACGTTTCGGACAAACTCGATGAAGAAGTTGCTCAGCAGCGAGTGCGTGAAGTATATGAGTGCAACGCCGGTGAGAAAGACGACAAAGCGCTTGTTCTGCGACACGAAAACTCCAAGGGAGCTTGAGGATTGCGCCTCGCTGCGTTCCTGCTCAAACGAGGGAGCGCTGCGCTTTTGGGTGCCGCCGAACAGCAGCGCCACGACGCCGCAGATCACCATAACGACGATGAGCGAAAGCGGGATCGCATCGGCGCTGGTGCGCTCGACGAGCGTTCCGAGAACGAGCATACTTGCGGAGTAGCACAGTGAGCCGACGGCCCTTGCTCTGCCGAAGTTTATGTGATAGCCCCAGCTTTCAACGTAAAAGCACAGTGCGGTGCAAAGCGGCTGCATCAGAAGGTTTGCGGTTATGAGCAGCACATACGCACTTGAGATCGGGAGCGAGTTTTCGGGGGTGAACAGCAGCACCATCGAAAGCAGTACGGAAAGCAGCGACATGATGCCGATGCAGCCGACGAGCGAGCGTTGACCCCTGCGGTCGATAAGCGCCGCAAGCAGGGGCTGCGTTGCGATGGTGACGATGGTGCCGACGGTGATGATAATGCCGATCTCGTAGTTTGAGTAGGCACGGGCCTGCAAATAGACTGCGGCAAAGTTGAAGATGATGCCGCTCATTGCCCAATAGCTGCCCTGCATTGCGGAATATCGGATGTTCAGTCTTGTGTTCATGCGGTGATTCCTCGGATCATTTTCTCAGCTTGGGGTTCCTGATGAACATAAAGGGGTCGGCGCCGCCGCCGCAGTAGGTCGCATAGTTGAGACCAGACGTGACGTGGCTGCACATCGCCTGCCTTGCAAGCTCCGGGATGCGCATTTTGATAGCCTCGGCGATGGCATTGTGATTGTAGGTGATGCTGGCGCTCCAGGGGTTGCCCTCGGAGGTGGAGAAGAACTTTATCATCGACGCCTGATACATCGTGAGGTTCGGAAGCAGCATCTCATAGCACTTCTGAATGTACTTGTTGCCGCAGTTTTCGACGATCAGCGCATGGAAGGGCATATCGTATGCCGCCATACCGTCGTGGTCTCCCCTTAAGACGGCGTCACGGTAGCAGTTTGCAAGACGCACAAGCTCCGCAATGGTCGCCTCGTCTGCGTGTTCGGTGCAGAGCGCCGCCGCCTCGCACTCTATTGCGGTGCGCACGTCGTACAGGCTTATCATGTCACGCAGACTGAGGTCGATGACGAAGTAGCCGTTTGCGCCGGGTTTTGTCACGACGAAGCCTCTTTCGGTCAGGGTGTTGATCGCTTCGGCGACCGGGGTCCTCGAAATACCGAGGGAGGATGCGATCGAGTTTACGTTGAGCTTTGAGCCGGGGGCGATGTGAAGGGATATGATCTCCTCGTAGAGCATGTCGGAAACCACGTCTCTGAGCTTTGCGGTCGAATTTGCGTCGAGATACGCCTGAAATTCTGTTTGATTCATCTTTATCCTCCTGAGCATACGCCGATGCAAAATTTGATGCCGACGGCGCAAAATGCACTTTCTTGCTGAGATATTTTAATACAAATGCCAAAAAAGCGCAATATGTAAATGCAAAATAATTTTGGCTTGTGTGGGAACATATGAAATGAGGGCGGTCACGCAAGCCTCATATACAAGAGCGGGTACGGACCACCCTGCTCGTCAAGCTCGGTACGCTTATACGCTTCAAAGCCCATATGCTCATAGAATCCGACCGCCTGCAAATTTTGTTCGTTTACGGTAACTTCACCGATGCCGTAATTCCGAATCCCGTATTGCAGAAGCCGTCTGCCTACGCCCTTTCCTCTTTCGGTGGGGGAGATAAACAGCATTTCAAGCCGACGATCTTCTATACCCATAAAGGCGATCGCTTTTCCGCACTGATCTTCGACGACGATCAGGTGCGCAACGCCCGACAGCGCCTGCGGCACATACTCAGCGATCCTGCGTATCTCACTGTCCGAAAGAAAAATGTGCGTTGCACGGACGGAGCTTTCCCAAACATTCAGCAGCTCGGCAAGCAGTCGGGCGCTTCTGTCGTTCACTTCGAATGTTTTCATCTGAAACTCAACCTCCAATCGGCTTGCGGCAGTAAAGCGGAATCAGCAGCCACGGCTTTATACGCCGTGGCTGCTGATTGCTGATTATGTAATGCTTATGCGTTCTTGGAGCGGATGTACTCGTCGATGCTCTTTGCACCGGTCTTGCCTGCGCCCATTGCAAGGATGACGGTTGCGGAACCGGTAACAGCGTCGCCGCCGGCGAATACGCCTTCACGAGCGGTACGGCCGCCCTCGTCTGCCTCGATGCCGCCCTTTCTGGTGACGGTGAGACCCTTGGTGGTGGAGCGGATCAGCGGGTTGGGGCTGGTGCCGATCGCAATGATGACGGTGTCAACATCGAGGACCCAGTTGCTGCCCTCAATTGGAACGGGCTTTCTGCGGCCCTTCTCGTCGGGCTCGCCGAGCTCCTGCTTGACAAGCTCTATGCCCTTGACATTGCCGTTCTCGTCGCCAATGATGGCAACGGGGTTGTTGAGCAGATTAAACTCAATGCCCTCGGCCTCTGCATGCTCGACCTCTTCCTTACGGGCGGGAAGCTCGTCACGACCGCGGCGGTAGGTGATGTAAACATGCTCTGCGCCGAGACGCTTTGCAACACGGGATGCGTCCATTGCGACATTGCCTGCGCCGACGACGGCAACACGGTTAAAGCGCTTGATGGGCGTATCGTAATCGTCTCTGTAAGCCTTCATGAGGTTTACACGGGTAAGAAGCTCATTGGCCGAGTAAACGCCGAGAAGGTTCTCGCCGGGGATGTGCAGGAACTGGGGCAGACCTGCGCCGGAGCCGATGAACACTGCCTCGAA
>CAVDMS010000049.1:0-12110 GCA_963610045.1 Bacteroidaceae bacterium | reverse complement strand
CGTCATACACGACGGCCGCGGGGTCGCTGCCCTCCTCATGGCGCACGATATCGGAGCCGGAGCGTTCCGCCCACACGCCGAGCTGCTCTGCGGCGGCGGCTCTGAAGGTGTCCCCTGCGCAAAGCAGCACCTTCTTGCCCTCCGCCTTATAGCGGGATGCAAGCTTGCCGATCGTCGTCGTCTTTCCGACGCCGTTTACGCCGACCATGAGTATGACCGAGGGCTTGGTCGTAAGCTTCATTTCGGGATCGTTGTCGCTGAGCATCTGCATCAGGAGGTAAACGAGCGCCTCCCTTGCGGGTCTCGGCTTCATAATGCGCTGACGGTAGATCATGCGCTTATAGTCATACAGAAGCTGCGCCGTCGTCTCCGCACCCATGTCGCTCATCACGAGAAGCTCCTCAAGCTCGTCGTAAAAGTCCTCGCTGTCGGGGTCGAAGTCACGGAAGAGCTCCTCTAAGTCCTCAAGATTCTTTCGGCTCTTAGTAAGCCCGGAAAACATTTTGTCGAATATACCCATATAAGCCTCCTCAGCCTTCCTCAACGGATCTCTGCGCCGCCTCAAGGTCAAGCTCTATGACCTTGGACACGCCCTTTTCCTGCATCGTCACACCGTAAAGATAGTCCGCTTCCTCCATCGTGCCTCGCCTGTGGGTTATCACGACGAACTGCGTTTTCGAGCAGACACGCCGCAGATACTCCGCAAAGCGCACGACGTTTGCCTCGTCAAGCGCCGCCTCGATCTCGTCCATAACGCAGAACGGGGTCGGTCTGACCTTGAGTATCGCAAAGTACAGCGCTATGGCGACGAACGCCTTTTCACCGCCGGACAGCAGGCTGATGTTCGACACCGCCTTGCCCGGAGGCTGGACCTTTATGTCTATGCCGCAGGCGAGCGGATCGCTCTCGTCCTCAAGAATGAGCTGCGCCTTGCCGCCGCCGAACAGCTCAAGAAAGGTCTCTCTGAAGTTTTCGTCTATGAGCTTAAACTCTCTTGTAAAGACCTCTTTCATCTCGCCCGTCACGTCGTTTATGACGCCGAGCAGCTCCTTTTTCGCCTTTTCAACGTCGTCACGCTGACCGGTAAGGAAGTCGTAGCGTGTGCTTACACGTTCGTATTCCTCGATGGCTCCGATGTTCGGAGTGCCGAGGGCGCTTATCTGCCGTCGGAGGTCCGCTATGCTGCGACTCTCCTTTTGCAGGTTCTCGATGGGCTGACGCAGACTCTGTGCCGCCGTGTGCGACAGTTCGTAGTTGTCCCACAGCTTGTCGAGGATCTGCTTTTCCTCCATGTCGGCGGTGACCTTCTTCTGCTCAAGTCTTGCACAGCTCCGCTCAAGCTCCAAAAGCTCACGGTTTTTGTCCTGTGCATCCTTGTCCGCCTTCGTGCGTTTGCCCTCAAGCTCAAGCTTCTTTGCGTTTATCTCCGCAATGCTCGCTCTGACGGCCTCCGCCGTTTCACTGAGCGTTCTGCGGGATGCAAGGCACTCGGAAAGCCTGCGCTCCGTATCGGCTTTTGCAGCGTCGGCAGCGTTAAGCGCCGCCTTGCGAGCCTCCCCGTCACCGGAGAGTGCGCCGAGGAGTGCGTTGAGCTGCGATATCGCAGACTCGGTCGCCCGCTTTTCGGCATTGTGCGCACCGATCTCGTTTTTGACGGAATTGAGGTCGTCGTTTGCCATCTCAAGCTCATACCTGAGTGCGCTCATTGCGGACGCAGATTTTGCAAGCTCCTCCCTTGCAGCATCAAGCTCACGGGTCCTTTGCTCAAGGAGCTTTCTGAGCTTCACAAGCTCGTTTGCCCTCGACAGTATGCCCGTCCCCTTTGCCGCCGAACCGCCGGTCATGGAGCCGCCGGCGTTTATGAGCTGACCGTCCAGCGACACGATACGCAGACGGTTGCCGCTGTTTTTGGAAATGCGGACGGCATCCGCAAGCGTTTCCGCAACCACGGTCCTGCCCAGCAGATTTGCAAATATGCCGTCGTACTTCTCGTCAAAGTGCGCAAGGTCGTATGCCACGCCGACGAAGCCGGGATCGTTCACGGGAGCGTCCTTCATCACGCTGCCCCGTATCGTATCGACCGGCAAGAACGTCGCCCTGCCGGAATCGCTGCGCTTTAAAAGCTCTATTGCGCTGCGTCCGTCGTTTTGCGTATCGACCGCAATGTTCTGCATTGCGGCGCCGAGCGCCGTCTCAATGGCGAGCGCAAACTCGTCATCCGTGCGCAGAAGGTTTGCAACGGGTCCGTGTATGCCTCGGAGGTTGCCGCGTTTTTTCTCACGCATGACGGTCTTGACCGCCTTGGAAAAGCCCTCGTAATCCTTTTCCATCTCCGAGAGCATATTAATCTTTGCGTCAAGGCTCCTCGTATCGACGTTCAGTCTCGACGTTTTTTCCTCAAGCTCACGGTATGCCCGCTCCCTCGATTCAAGCTTCATACGGCAGCCGTCGATAACGTTTGAAGCCGATTTAGCTTTATCAGCAAGCTCCATCAATTCGGCATCAATTTCCGCTATGCGCTTGTTGTTGAGGTCTATCTTTCCGCTGACCTCAAGCACACGCTCGCTTGCCTCCGCCATGTCGTTTTTCATGCGGGCGATCGCCGCTTCGCTGCTTTCGATATTGGCACGCAGAGCTGCGGCAGCTGCGTCTGCGTCGGCGACCTTCGCCTCCTCCGCCGAGAGCCTTGCTCTTGCGTTTTCGACCTCGATGTCCTTCTCACGCATCTTGCCGCTCAGATTCTCGGACGACGCATACAGCGCCTCAAGGCTTCTGTGGGCATTGTCAAGCCTCGCCTTTGCCTCGTTATACGCCTCGTTTATCTCGCCCGACTGCGCACGGAGCTTGTCAAGCGTCGCCATCCAGAGCGATATCTCTCTCAGTCTCAGCTCGTCACGCAGGACAAGGTACTTCTTTGCGGTCTCCGACTGCTTTTTAAGAGGCTCTACCTGAAGCTCAAGCTCGTCGATCTTATCGCTGATGCGGATGAGGTTCTCCTCCGTCTTTTCAAGCTTGCGCTCGGACTCCTCCTTGCGGCTGCGGTACCTCGAAATGCCCGCCGCTTCCTCGAATATCTCTCTGCGGTCGGTGCTTTTGGTGGACACGATCTCCGCTATTCTGCCCTGTCCGATGATGGAGTAGCCGTCTCTGCCGAGACCGGTGTCCATCAGGAGGTTGTTTATATCCTTGAGCCTCACGGCTTCCCTGTTTATATAATACTCGCTCTCACCGCTGCGGTAATAGCGCCTCGTGAGTACAAGCTCGTTGCAGTCGAAGTCAAATATGCGGTCGGAGTTGTCGATTATCAGCGACACCTGTGCAAAGCCCAAAGCGCCTCGCTTTTCCGTTCCGCTGAAAATGACGTCCTCCATCTTGCCGCCTCTCAGGGTTTTTGAGCGCTGCTCGCCCATGACCCACAAAATGGCGTCGGATATGTTCGATTTGCCGGAGCCGTTGGGTCCGACTATTGCGGTTATTTCTTTCTCAAATACGATCCGGGTCTTTTCCGGGAAGGATTTAAAGCCCTGGATCTCCAATGCCTTTAAATACAAGCGTTCTACCTCTGTACATCAATATTGCGTAAATTATACTATATAATAAACCTTGTCGTTATTCAATAGCGAGTATAACGATTTTGCCCTTTTCCGTGTCGCAGCTTTTGATTTTCAGCGCATTGAGCGAATGCTCACGCCTAAGCGTTTCTATATTGCAGCGGTGCTGTCCGACCATTTTTGAAACGTCGCTTGCGTTCACGCCAAGCGTTACGCTGCCACCGTGAACGTCGGAAAGCAGCTTCCTTGCGGAATTGAGCATAATGCGTGAATACACAAGCTCGCCGAGCGCCGGGTGGTACGCTCCGCCGACTGCGGCTCCCCCCGACAGCTCCTCCGTCGGATTCAGACCGAGCCTGATTATCGGTATCCCCGCCTCCTCAAACATCGGCACAAGACGTGCGCACACGCTCACCGCCGCCTCCACGTCATGCTCCGTGTAGCTGCCGCTGCGCCACATATCGTAAAGCGCCGTGTCACGCACGATGACCGTCGGGTATATCCGAACCCCGTTCGGATGCAGCGCTATCATGCGCCGTGCAGTCTCGGCCGCCGTCTCCTCGCTGTCTCCGGGAAGTCCCGTCATCATTTGCAGGATAAGCTCAAAGCCGTCCGCCATGATGAGGCGGGAAGCGTCCTCCACGTCCTTTGCGCTGTGTCCCCTGCCGGAGAGCGCAAGCACCCTGTCGTTCATCGACTGAGCGCCGAGCTCGATAGTTCTCACGCCGTAGTGCTTGAGCCTACGGAGTACCTCGCCGTCTATTGCGTCCGGTCGGGTGGAAAGGCGTATCGAGTCTATGGTCCCGTTCTCAAGATAGGGCGCCGCCGCCTGCAAAAGCTCTGTCTGATTGGATTTCGGTATCGCAGTAAAGCTGCCTCCATAAAACGCCAATTGCCGCTTTGTCCCCGAAGGGGTCAGAGCGGCTGCTTTCTCTATGGCGTTCTTCACCGTTTCCGCCGTCGCCGCTTCCTTTTCCCCGGAAATACGGCGCTGATTACAAAACACACAGTCGTTGGGGCATCCCAAATGCGGCACAAAAACGGGAATTATGCTGTTTCTTGCTGTCATTTATTCATCTTCTTCAGCGCTTCGCAGGCTGCCGCCTGCTCCGCTTCTTTTTTGGTGCGTCCCTTTCCCTCGCCCACGGTCTCACCGTCAAGGCAGACCTTGAACAGGAAGAGCTTGGCGTGGTCGGGTCCCGACTCCCCGGCGGGAACATAGCTTATAACTCTGCCCGGCTTCTGCTGTACAAGCTCCTGAAGCTCGGTCTTATAGTCACGGCTGTGGCTCTCGCTTATGCTGTCGGGGTTTAGGAGGCTGCGCCTGATAAAGGCGTCGGCAGCTTCAAAACCGCCGTCAAGATACACGGCGGCAAGCACCGCCTCGACCGCATCCGCAAGGATGGACGGGCGCTGTCTGCCCCCGTTTTTGTCCTCGCCCTTGCCCATGCGCAGGTACTTTCCGAGTCCGAGGTACAGCGCAACATTGTGCAGGCTCTGCTCACACACAAGCTCCGAGCGCAGTCGGGTCATCTTGCCCTCCGGCATTGCGGGCTTTAGGTCATAGATATACCTTGCGCTTATAAGCTCCAAAACGGCGTCGCCCAAATACTCAAGGCGCTCGTTGCTCGATATGCCGCCTCCCCTGTTTTCGTTTGCATAGGAGGAGTGCGTCAGAGCGTTTATAAGCAGCTCCCGGTTTTTGAATTTGTACCCGATTTTTTCTTCAAGCTCGTACACTTTTACGCTTCCTCACCGATCTTCATGTATTCGATATTGCTCACAACGTCGTCTATAACGCCGGACTCCGCAAACGCCTTTGCCTGACGGATCGCAGCGAACATCGCCTCGTCGTTGGACGAACCGTGCGCCTTTATAACGGGTCTGCTGATACCCAGCATCGGAGTTCCGCCGACCTCGTTGGGGTCAAGCTTCTTTGCGATCGACTTAATGTCCTTATAAAGTATCGCCGCTGCGAGCTTGTTTATCGGGTTCTTTTTGAGTACGCCCTTGAGTTCCTTAAACAGCAGCTTTGCCGCACCCTCGGTGGTCTTGAGCGCAATGTTGCCGGAAAAGCCGTCGGTCACCACAACGTCGGCGCCGCCCATGAACATGGTGCTGCCCTCGATGTTGCCGACAAAGTTTAAGTGTCCCTCGTCCTTTGCAGCCTTTAGGAGCTTATATGCGCTCTGCTGAAGCTGACCGCCCTTCGTTTCCTCGGCACCGTTATTTAAAAGTGCGACCCTCGGATTTGCGATACCCATGAGGCGCTTGGCATAGAAGCTGCCCATATATGCAAACTGGAGCAGATACTCCGGCGTACAGTCGGCGTTTGCACCGCAGTCCATGAGCATGAATCCGCTTTCCATGCTCGGAAAAACGGGAGCCATTGCAGCCCTGCGTATGCCCTTTATGCGCTTCGTGATAAGCGTCGCTCCGGTGAGCAGCGCACCCGTGCTGCCCGCCGAAACCACTGCGTCACCCTCGCCGTTTTTCAGCATCGTCAGGGCAACGGTCATCGACGAATCCTTCTTTTTGCGTGTGGCGGTGCTGGGGTCGTCGTGCATCGTCACGACCTCCCGTGCGTCCACTATGCTTATTCCGTCGGTGTCGCATCCTTCAAGGCAGGCGCTTATATCCTCCTTGCGTCCGACAAGTACAATGTCTACGCCGAGGCGCTGCCTTGCGTACAGAGCGCCCTTTACCGCAGACTGCGGAGCGTTGTCACCGCCCATTGCGTCAACAATTATCTTCACAGTTAAAAATCTCCTTCTTCATCAGCTCGTCAATGAGCGCAAGGCTCCTTGCCGAGATCTCCGCATTCTTGTTGCGTTTGCCCTTCACTCTGTATCCGAGCGGTGAAATGATACCGAAATTGATGTTCATGGGCTGGAAATCGCCCACGCTGCCGCCGGAAATGTACAGCCCGAGTGCGCCGATGGCGGTCTCCTGCGGGAAATCCACCGCCTCCATGCCGAGAAGCCTTGCGGCGGTCTCGATGCCGACGAGCATACCCGATGCGGCAGACTCCACATAGCCCTCAACGCCCGTCATCTGTCCCGCAAAGCTTATGCGAGGCTCGGTTTTTAAACGATAATAGCGGTCGAGCAGCTTCGGGCTGTTCAGATAGGTATTGCGGTGCATCACGCCGTAGCGCACAAATTCGGCGTTTTTAAGCGCCGGGATCATTGAAAACACACGCTTCTGCTCGCCCCATGTGAGATGGGTCTGGAAGCCGACCATGTTGTATATGGTGCCGTCCGCATTGTCACGGCGAAGCTGCACCACGGCGTAGCTTTCCTTCCCCGTCCTCGGATCTTTGAGTCCAACGGGCTTTAAAGGACCGTAGCACAGCGTCGAAATTCCTCTGCGTGCCATGACCTCAACGGGCATACAGCCCTCGAACACTCCGGCGTCGTCAAAGCCGTGTACCGGCGCTTCCTTGGCGGCGCAAAGCTCCTTCCAAAACGCCGTGTACTCCTCCTCGGTCATCGGGCAGTTTACATAATCCGGCGTACCCTTGTCGTAGCGTGAGGCAAAATATGCGCTCTCCATGTCAACGCTCTCAAGCGTGACGATAGGTGCGACGGCATCGTAAAAGTGCAGTCCGTCCGCATTGCAAAGCTTTGCAATGCGCTCTGCCAGAGCATCCGAGGTTAGCGGACCCGTTGCAACCACAAGCTCGCCCTCCGGGAAGTCTGTCGCCTCCTCGGAGACAAGCTCAATGTTCGGGTGATTTGTGAGCTTTTCGGTTATGTAGCTTGCAAAGCCCTCTCTGTCGACCGCAAGCGCTCCGCCTGCGGCGACACGGTTACGGTCGGCGCTTTCGAGGATCAGGGAATCCATCTTGCGCATCTCGGCTTTAAGCAGACCGACGGCGTTTGTAAGCTCGTCGCTTCTCAGAGAATTGGAGCAGACAAGCTCGGCAAAGTACGGAGAGGTATGCGCCGGGGTCATTTTCTTCGGCTTCATCTCTACAAGACGAACCTTTATGCCCCTTTTCGCAAGCTGCCATGCGCACTCGCTCCCGGCAAGCCCCGCTCCCAAAACCGTTACATTCTTCATCGTTTATTCCTTGCTCTTTCCGGCGCCGCTCTTTTTGGCGATCTGCTTCTTTTCGCCGTCGCTCTTTTTCTTATAGCCTCTCTTGTCCTCCGGCACGAATGCGGGACACTCCTCGTTTATGCAGAAGCTCTTGAGTCTGCCCTTGCCGCTCGGCTTGAACAGCGTCTTGCCGCAGGAGGGGCAGTAGTCCTTGGTCGGGACGTACCATGTCATAAAGCCGCAGTCGGTGCCTCTTTCGCAGGCGTAGAAGGTGTAGCCCTTCTTGGACGTTCTCTTGAGTATGCGGCTGCCGCACTTGGGGCATTTGCCGGGCATCTCAATGACGAGCGGCTTTGTGAAGCTGCATTCGGGGTAGCCGGGACAGGCAAGGAATCTGCCGAATTTGCCCGACTTTACGACCATCTGCCGTCCGCAAATGTCGCAATGCTCATCCGAAAGCTCGTCGGGTACCTTGATCCTCGTACCCTCAAGCGCCTTCTCCGCCGCTTCAAGCTCCTCGTTAAACTCACCGTAAAACTCACGGATTATTTCTTTCCAGTAGCGCTTGCCGGATTCGATGCTGTCGAGGTTCTCCTCCATGTTGTTCGTAAATTTGAGATCAACGATGTCGGGGAAGCGCTCCATCATCAGCTCGGTGACCACCGTGCCGAGGTTCGTGGGCTTGAGGTATTTGCCGTCCTTCACGACGTACTCGTGCGAGGTGATCGTAGAGATCGTCGGCGCATAGGTAGACGGTCTGCCGATGCCCTTCTCCTCCATCGCTCTGATGAGCGTCGCCTCGGTATAGCGTGCGGGCGGCTGCGTGAACTGCTGCTCCGGCAGCATCTTTTCGAGGTAAACGGTCTCGCCTGCGGAAAGCTCCGGCAGCTTGCTGCGTATCTCGTCGGACTCCTCGTCCTTGCTCTCCTCGTAAACTGCGGTATAGCCGGGGAATTTAAGCTCCGAGTAGTTGGAGCGGAATATATAACCGTTGCTCTCGGCGTCGATCACAACATTGTCGTAAACGGAGTTTGCCATCTGGCTCGCCGTGAAGCGCCCCCAAATGAGGCGGTAGAGCCTGTACTGCTCCGGCGTGAGGTCCTTTCGCACCAGCTCCGGCGTAAGCTCGACGTTCGTGGGGCGGATCGCCTCGTGTGCGTCCTGAGCGCTGTTTTTGGATTTATATATGCGGTAGGAGCCGTAGTAGTACTCCTTGCCGTAGCGTCCGATGATGAAGCTCTTCGCCGCAGCAAGTGCAACGTCGGACAGTCGGAGCGAGTCGGTACGCATATAGGTTATGAGACCGACCGAACCCTGCCCGGTGATGTTGACGCCTTCGTAAAGCTGCTGGGCGACGGACATCGTCCTCCTCGGCGTCATACCAAGGCGGCGTGACGCCTCCTGCTGAAGCGTCGAGGTGATAAACGGAGGCGAGGGGCTGCGGTGCTTTTCGCCCCGCTTTACGCTCTTTATCGAGAACTTGTGATCCTGCGTTTCGGCAATGACCTTTTTCACCTCGTCCTCGCTGTGCAGCTCGAGCTTTTTGTCGTCCTTTCCGAAGAAACGGGCTGTGAAGCTTGCTCCGTTTTCGCAGCCGAGCACAGCGTCAAGCAGCCAATACTCCTCGCGCACGAAGTCGTTTATCTCTTTTTCGCGGTCAACGACCATTCTCGTTGCAACCGACTGCACTCTGCCGGCAGAAAGTCCACGCTTTATCTTCTTCCAAAGCAGCGGCGAGAGCTTGTAGCCCACGATACGGTCAAGCAGACGGCGTGCCTGCTGTGCGTCCACGAGGTCCTGATCTATGTCTCTCGGATGCTCGATGCTCTCCGTGACTACCTTTTTTGTGATCTCGTTAAAGGTCACTCGTCTTGCACGCTCGTCATCAAGCGCAAGAAGCTCCTTTAAATGCCACGATATCGCCTCACCCTCACGGTCAGGGTCGGTTGCGAGATAGACGGTACCGGCAGTCTTTGAAAGCTTTTTCAGACTGTCGATGACTTCCTTATGATCCCTGACGGGAATATATTTAGGCTCAAAATCGTTCTCAATGTCGATGCCGAGGGTGCTTTTGGGGAGATCCCTCAAATGTCCCATCGAGGCTACGACCTTATAGTTTGAGCCGAGATACTTCTCTATCGTCTTTGCCTTTGCCGGTGATTCGACTATGACAAGATTCTTTTTTGCAGTAGGCATTTGCTGTCCTCACTTTAAATTCAATGTAAACCTTTTGCCCGGTTCCTGTTTGACGAGACCCTCTATCTGTAGCATCGTAAGCTCCGAAAGCACCTTTGCCGCAGTGTATCCGCTTTTCTCGATGATCTCATCGACCTGCACGGAAGGTCTGTCAATTACCGAAATCAGCTTGAGTTGGATCTCGCTCAGTCCCTCAAGCCGTTTCTTCAAGTCAATATAGCCTTTGCCGTTTTCATTGTCAATGACTTTTTTTGAAACTTTTTCTGTTTCGGGAGCAGGATTTCTTTTGACATTCGCCGAAGTAATGAAGTTTTCGGGGCGAAAACGCTCAATGCTCCTATGCACACGGTCCGGATAAAGAGGCGCATATTCGCACATAACGTCCCAACCCTCGGTCACGGGCTTTGCACCCTCCTTCAAAATTGCATTGCTTCCGGCACAGCGATCTTCGCCCGCATCGCCCGGTACGACGAACAGCTCCTTGCCCTGATCCGCAGCCTCGTTTGCAAACAGTCTTGCGCCGCTTCTTTCGGGTGCTTCGACGACCACAACGCCGAGCGAAAGCCCTGCGCTTATGCGATTTCTCGCACGGAAGTAACTCGAATATACCGGCGTTCCCGGCGGATACTCGCTCACCAGAGCGCCGTTACGCAAAACGTCAAGGCAGAGATGTCCCCTCGCCTGCTCATGCGGTACGCCAAGCACACCGATAACCGTTCCGCCGGCGTAAAGCGCGCCCTCTGCGGCACTTGCATCAATGCCTGCCGTCAGTCCCGAAACCACCACGCCTCCGCACTTTGAGATCTCATAGCCGAAGCGTCTCGCCATTTTGAGACCGTAGTACGAGGCTCTCCTCGTGCCGACTATTGCGATGACCGGCTCGTCGTCGACGGCGGGAAGCTTGCCCTTGACGTATATTACCTTCGGCGGCAAATTTATCGACCGCAGCCTGTCCGGATATCCGGCATCCTGCACGGTAAGTATCGTAATATCCTGATCGTTGCAGGCATCAATTATGCGCAAAGCCGAGTCAATGTCACGCTTTTCGAGCGCGTCAAGTCCCTCGGCGTTACGTCCCGCAAGGCGCTTCATCTCACCAAACGGCGCAAAGTACATAGCCTCAGGACTGCCGTAATAGTCAAGCAGCGCATGGCAGACTCTCGGACTAAGCCCCGGCGCCATTGACAGCCAAAGCCAGTATTTCAGTGCCGACATTTGCTCACTCCCTCGGTCATTTTGACATTTCCCACATGATAACGGACGCCGCCACCGCAGCGTTTAAGGACTCCGAATCCGGACGCATCGGTATGATAAGCTCCGCATCGCAAAGCCGCAGCAGGCTCTCGGAAAGTCCCCTGCCCTCGCTGCCGACCGCAACGGCGGTGCTTTTAAGGCTGAGACCCGTTATCTCGACCGCCTTATCGCTGAGCGCAGCGCCGTACAGTTTAAGCCCGTTTTCGGTACAAAAGTCCTTCAGCTCACAAAGCTCAAGGCTTATCACCCGCTGACGGAAGATAGCCCCCATGGTCGCGCGCACGGTTTTGGGATTATACAGGTCTGCACAATCGCCGACAAGCACGACCGCACTTATCCCGAATGCGTTCGCCGTTCGGATGACGGTACCCACGTTGCCGGGATCTTGCAGGTTTTCAAGCACGATGGCGCTGTGTACGGCTTCCCTCGTCATCTGCGGCATTCGCACCGAAAACAGCGGCCCGGGGCAGTTTTTGAGCGGCGACGCATAGTCAAACAGCTCGTCGGGAGCGTAGTATGCCGCAGCCTGCGGAAGTCTCTCGACAAGCTCCGTATCGGGCGTTCCCTTAAACAGGACGGTTTTTATCTCCCTGCCCGATGCAAGCGCCTCATTTAGGGTCTTAATGCCGTCGCATATAAATTCGCGGCACTCCCTGCGGTATGCAGCATCGCTGCCAAGCTTGCGCAAGTGTACGATGATATTATTTTTTCTCGATGTAATCTTTTCCATAAGCATTATAATATAACACCCATTTGCGCTTTGTCAAATGTTCCTACAATATTAAATATACAAAAGCAGAAAAAGCTCCCTGCCAAAGTGACAGGGAGCTTTCCCGAAACAGTGATTTATCTCAGGAGTTAAAAAGCATGAGATTGGTTGACGGAACCTGGTAGCAGTAGCCATCCTCACCGTCTTCGCCGGGCAGGGTGGTGCAGCCGGTGGGCTGATCCATGAACAGAAAGTCTCCGCCGCCTGCGTCTACCGTGCAATTTAAGTAGCTGCCTGAGTTGATCTTGTCCTGAAACAGCTTGTTGCCGCAGTTGCCTGCTATCGAGCTTGACAGC
>CAVDMS010000048.1:0-12167 GCA_963610045.1 Bacteroidaceae bacterium | reverse complement strand
CAGACCCTTGCGCACGAAAAAGCGGTCCTCGCTGAGAGCGTATCTCGTAAAGGTGATGGGCATACCGAGAAATCTCTTGCGGTCGTGCCAAATCTCTTTGATTTTGGATACGAGCTTTGCCATTTGCGCCAACTCCTTAAATTGCATTTCCTATATTGTACATAATCCGAGCGAAAAAATCAAGAGAGAGCGCACAATATTTTGCGTCTGCGGCAAGCTTTTCTAAATTAACTGGACAAACGGCTGCTTTGGTTATATATTATTGTGGCTGTAGAGAGCAAAGGAGGTCGGAACGTGTCGGAGCTAAAAGAGAAAATTCTGTATGCGGGCAGATACTTCCGCACCTTTTACCGCTGGCTGCTGCTTGCGACCGTCGTGGGAGCCGTGTGCGGACTCGTCGGTACAGCCTTTAACCTTGCCGTGACGAGCGCAACGGAGATACGCCAAGCAAATCCGTGGCTCATATACCTGCTGCCGGTGGGCGGCGTCCTCATCGCCGGACTGTACTGGATAAGCAATTTGGAGGGCGAGGGTACCAATAACATCATAGACTCCATCCACGAGGGCGAGCGCCTGCCGATCCTGCTCGTGCCGATAATCTTTATCTCGACTGCTGTGACGCACCTTTTGGGCGGCTCTGCGGGACGAGAGGGCGCGGCGCTGCAGATCGGAGGAAGCATGGGCTACGGCGTCGGCTCGCTTTTGGGGCTTGACGAAAAGGATATGCGCATCATAACGCTGTCCGGCATGAGCGCAGTCTTTGCGGCGCTGTTCGGAACGCCGCTCACGGCGACGATTTTTGCGCTTGAGGTCATCTCCGTCGGCATCCTGTACTACTCGGCGTTCATACCCTGCCTCGTGTCGTCGCTCGTTGCCTACGCCGTTTCGAGGCTCTGCGGCATCGTGCCGATGAGCTTTATGGTGGGCTTTGTGCCGATGGACGTTGTGGTCATAATGAAGGTCGTCATACTCTCCGTGCTGTGCGCCGTGGTGAGTATGCTGTTCTGCGTCGTGATGCACAAGAGCGAGCGCATAGCCTCCGCTGCGGTCAAAAACCCGTTTTTGCGGGGAGCCGTCGGCGGCGTCATACTCATTGCGCTGACCTTCCTTGTTGGCAGCACCGCCTACAACGGCGCCGGCACCGACGTTATCGAGGCGGCGCTCACCGCCGGTAAAGCGCCCGACTGGGCGTTTCTGTGGAAGATACTGTTTACCGCCGTCACCATCGGCTGCGGCTTTAAAGGCGGCGAGATCGTGCCGACCTTCTTTATCGGTGCGACGCTCGGCTGCGTTGTGGGTCCGATCATCGGACTTTCGGCGCCCTTTGCGGCGTCGTTGGGACTCATTGCGGTGTTCTGCGGTGCGGTCAACTGCCCCATTGCGTCGATCATTCTGAGCGTTGAGCTGTTCGGCTCGGAGAATCTCATCTATTGCGCACTGGCGTGCGGCATCTCGTATATGCTGTCCGGCTACTACGGACTGTACAGCAGTCAGAAGATAATGTACTCAAAAACGAGGGCGGAGTTTATAAACCGTCATGCGCTTTAAAATAAAAAGAGCAGACCGCAAAGCGGCCTGCCAAACAGGGTTGTGGGATAAAGATATGAGCCGGGTCCCGAAAACGGGACCAATTGGATAAGCTGTGCTTAGATAATACCGCCCTTTGCCCGCTTTGTAAAGAGCGAAGCGGCACTACTTTTGTCGAATCGAAATTTTTTCCTGAATGACATTTCATAATCCGCACAAACTAAATGCGAAATGAGGTGTTAAATATGATGGTCATAGACCGGATCGCTCTTATTCTGAGCATCATCGGCGGTATCAACTGGGGCAGCATCGGTCTGTTCCGCTTCGACATCGTGGCTTGGATATGCGGCGGACAGACAGCAACGGTCAGCCGTGTAATATACACTCTGGTCGGACTTGCGGCGCTCTGGTGCATTTCCCTGCTCTTTAAGCACGACGGCTGCGTCGACGGAGACGAGCATTAAACGTAAAAAAAGACGGCAAAAGCCGTCTTTTTTACGTTTAATGAATCTAAGGCTTTCTCTCCCTCCGTCAAAATCTTACGATTTTGACACCTCCCTCGTCAGAGGGAGGCATGAGAATGGAGGGCGTTTTTCGCCATGAGGAAAGCTTTAAGATATGCAGTAACGCTCGTTTTCCTTAGCCCAAAAAGCAGCACAGCAGCCCGTTCTTTATGCCGCAGCGAGACTCGCACGATCTCATGGCTCCCTCTGACGAGGGAGCTGTCAGCGAAGCTGACTGAGGGAGAGATCCTTACGCATTCGTCTCGGCAAGGATTCTCCTCTCGGTTGCCGAAATCAGCCTACGATGTCGTAGCCCTGATTCAGCACTGCGGTTTCGAGTGCGCTCTTTTCGACCGTTCCGTCAGTCGTCACGACGGCGGTACCCTTCTCGTGGGACACCTCCGCTGCCGTTACGCCGGACAGCGCCATAAGTGCGTTGTGTACTCTCTTTTCGCAGCCACCGCACATCATTCCGTCGATTTTCAGTGTGATCTCCATAATTTTTACTCCTTTATAACTACTCTTTCGCCGTGTATCTCAAGCTTGCCCCTGCAATACAGGCCTATTGCCTTGGGCAGGAGCTTCCACTCCGCCTCCTCCATGATCCGGTTAGAGAGGCTTTCCACATCGTCGCCCTGCTTTACAGCGACGGGGTGCTGTGCGATTATCGCACCGATGCCGCCGTCGATGTTCGCAAAGTACGCCGTGGCTCCCGTGAGCTTGCAGCCTCGCTCAAGCGCTGCCCTGACGGGGTTCTCATTGCCCTCGAAGGCGGGGATGAGGGACGGGTACACTCCGATTATCCTGCTCTTAAACTGCGTCGCCACAACGCCGAGGGGCACATCGTAGCCCGCAAGCACAACGAGATCAATATCCATGTCGCGCAGCTTGTTGGCTATTGCCATGCTGTAGCTGAGCTTTGTGGGGAAATCCGAGGTCTCCACGACGTAGGCGGGAATGCCGGCATTTTTCGCACGGCGCAGCGCATAGGGGTTTGCCTCCGTCATTATGACCGCCGTAAGCTCAAAGTCGGGGATCTCTCCGAAATACATTGAATCGAGAACGCATTGAAGTCTTGCTCCGTTGCCGGATACCAAAACGGCTGTTCTTATCATCGCCATCTCCTCCTGATACTATGCGTTATAAAGGATCGCCGCCTGCTCGATGTTCTTCCTCTCGGCGGTTTTCAAAGTAAGCGTCTCTCTCTGCTGCCCGGGCTCCGAGCATACCGTTGCGATCGCCGCCTCAAGCATTTCGGCGTCAAGATTCTCAAGCTCCAGTGCGATCCCGCTGTCGGTGTAGCGGATAAATGACCTGACCTTCGGGTCGTAGCTGATGCCGACGAGCGGCGTTCCGCAGCTTGCGGCATACAGCGCAGCATGCAGACGCATTGAAGCAACGGCCTTCATTCGGGACATAAGCCCCATCGCAAGCTCCGGCATTCTGATAACGTCGAGCATGATGCATTTTTTACCGTACAGCTCGGCAACAAGGCGATTTGCGCCCTCATCCTCGCTTGCGTTCATCGGCAGGAACACCGGCACAAAGCCGAAGCGCCGATTTATGAGCCTGAGCGCCTCGGCGATCTCCGGCGCCTTTTCCACAAAGCCACGCCAACGCCGCAGGCTCAGGCAGATGTAGCTTCCGTTCGGCTCCATGCCGTATTCTCTCATAAGCTTCAAAACCTGCGCCTCGTCAGCCGGCTCGACCGAAACGACGGGATCCGCCGCAAGAATCGTTTTCGGCTTCGTTACGCCCATGGCTTTAAGCGCCCTCATGCTGTCCGGATCACGCAGCGTTACGGTATCGACATAGCGGTCTATGACGTTTACCGCCTGCCTGCGGTCGATGTCGTACAGCAGCGGCCCTATGCCGCAGCCGTACATCTGGACGGAGCAGCCTTTTTTCTTGGCGCTCGCTATTGTGTAGAGGTAGTAGTAAAGGCTCCTGCGGCTCGTCACGTCCTGAATGAGACTGCCGCCGCCGTTTATATAGAGCTTCGTTCGGCGGAAAAGGCGCTCGATGCCGAGAATGTTGCTCCGTGCAAGGGCATTGACCTTATGCAGCTGCCTTGTTTTCTTCGGGTTTTTGGAGATGACCGTCACCTCCATGTCGGGAGAAACGGAGTACAGCTGTCGAATCATTTCCGCAAGGATCGCCTCGTCGCCTGCGTTGCCGTGACCGTAAGCCCCGCAGATGACCGTTCCGCAGTGAAGCTTCTCGCGCTTTGCCTTATAGCGGCGAATGACGGAGGCGTATATCTCAAGCTGCCGCCTACAGGTGTTTTCGGTCGAAAACTCCCGCTTTGCCTTTTCATAGACCGCATCGCCGAGCCTTTTGCGCAGCTCGGCATCCCCCGCAAGGCGGGAAAGGCACTCGGCAAAGGTCTTGATGTCGGTCGGCTCGAACAGCAGTCCCGTCTTTTCGGGGATTATGAGCTTCGGCAGACCTCCGACACGGCTTGCGACGGTCGGTATCTTTGCCCTTGCCGCCTCGGTGACGGCGTAAGGAAAGGTCTCGGAAAGGGAGCAGATGACGTTAATGTCAACGCTGGAGTAGTAGCCGTCCATGGGCGAGAGCCAACCGGCAAAGAACACCTTGTCCGCAACGCCCTTTTCCTCGGCGAGAGCGACGAGCGCTTCACGCTCCTGCCCCTCTCCGGCGATGAAGAGCTTGAGCTTCGGGTTCGTGCGGGAAGCCTCGGCAAACGCACTCACGAGTGCGGAGACGTTCTTTACCGGGTCAAGGCGGGCGGCGATGCCGACGATAACGTCGTCGGGGGCAAAGTCGCAGCCGATAGACGAGAGCCACTGCGTGCGGTCAAGCTTCGGCGGCGGCATTGAGAAGTCGATGCCGTTATATATGGCGTACATATCGTTGGGCTTAAACCTGCGTGAGATCAGCGTATCGATCATCTGATCGGAGACGCAGACACGGTAGTTCATCCTGCGCAGGGCGATCTCGTTGAGTACGCCGTAGCTTATCTGGGCAAGCGGACGGCCGAGGTAATCGAGCTTGTAGTCGCTGTGGACGGTGCTGATAAAGGGAATGTCAAAGTCCCGCTTCAGTATGCAGCCGATGAGGTTTGCACGGCTGCCGTGGCAATGTACAAGCTCATAGCCGCCGTCCCGTATGATCCTCTTCGTCGCCCGAAGCCCCGATGCAAAGCTGCCGGAAAGCACGGTTATGGGAATACCCCTTTGCCTTGCCTCCTCGGAAAAGCCCGCTTCCATGTAGCAGACGAGATCCGCCTGTATGCTTTTGTTGAGGTCGGAGAGCAGCGACAGAACGTGCGTCTTGGCGCCGCCGGAGTCTCCTCCCGATATAAGATGTAAAACTTTCAAGGCAAGCTCCTTGTTTTTAATTTAAATCCATTATATAATTATATAGTATTTATCATATTCGGTCAACGAAGGTAACAAATTATGACTAAGATTTTTCTCATACGCCATGCCGAAGCCGAGGGAAACCTCTACCGTATCGTGCAGGGACAGATGAATGCCGCCGTCACGGGGCGTGGGGAGCGGCAGATAGACGCTCTTTCCGAGCGCTTTCGGGACGTTCCGCTCGATGCCCTGTATTCGAGCGACCTGCGCCGCACTGTCACCACGGCGTCGGCGATAACGAGGTATCACGAGCTGCCGCTCATAAAAATGCCGGAGCTGCGTGAGATAAACCTCGGCGAGTGCGAGGGGCTGAGCTTCGGCGACTTGGATCACCTTGACCCCGTGCAGATGAGCTACTTCAACAACGACCCCATGCGTTGGCGTGCGCCGGGGGCGGAGACCTTTGCCGAGTGTACGGACAGGGTGTATAATGCCCTTCTGCGCATTGCGGAGGAAAACCCCGGAAGGACCGTCGCCGTCGTGAGCCACGGCATGGCGATAAGGAGTTTTCTTGCAAAGCTTTTGGACGTTAAGTCAGAGAACATCCGCACGCTGCCCCACGGCGACAACACCGCCGTCTCCCTCGTCGAGTACGAAAACGGGAGCTTTGCGGTGAAGTATTATAACGACAACTCGCACCTTCCGCCGGAGCTTTCGACCTTCTCGAAGCAGAGCTGGTGGAAAAGCGAAAACGGCGGTAAGGACGAGCAAAACCTGTACTTTGAGCCGTTTGACGTAGCAAAGAACCCTGAGCTTTACGCCGAGCTGTACGCCGAAAGTTGGCTTGCAGCGCACGGAAATCTCATAGGCTTCGAGGCGGAGGGCTATGTAAAAGACGCACTGGCGCACATAGACTGCGACCCCCGTTCCGTTCTCGGCGCATACGACGCAAAGGGGATGCTCGTCGGCATCATCGACCTCGACACACGTCGGGGCAGAGCCTCCGGCTACGGTTGGATAAGCCTCATCTGTCTGCGGGAAAAGTACCGCGGCAAGGGACTCGGCATACAGCTTCTCGGCAGGGCGATAGTAAACTTCCAGCAGCTCAGCAGAAGCGCCGTGCGGCTGTACGTCTCGTCCGAGAACGCCCACGCCATCGGCTTTTACGGGCATTACGGCTTTGAACGGATAAACACGGTACCCGGCTGCGGCGCACCGCTGTACCTTATGGAGAAGAAGATCTGATGTGGACGGAAAACGCAAAAATCGAACGCCTTGACACGAGCGGCAGACGCATTATAGTCATATCCGACATACACGCAAACCTGCAATATTTCACGGCGCTGCTCAGAAAGATCGGGCTTACGCCCGACGATGTGCTGGTGCTTTGCGGCGACTTTCTCGAAAAGGGCGAGCGCAGTCTCGACACGCTGCGCTATATCATGCAGCTTTCAAAAGATTACGACGTGCATCCGCTGTGCGGAAACTGCGACGGCTGGCAGGACTCCGTGGACGGGGTCTTTCCCGCAAAGTCGCTCAGAAGCTACCTGCTTTCCCGAAAAAGCGGGCTTATCTGGGATATGCTCACGGACTGCGGCGTTTCCCCCGACGAGGAGACGGACATTCCCTCACTTTTGCCGATGCTTGCCGAAAGGTACAGTGAGGAGTTTGCTTTTCTGCGTGCGCTGCCGCACGTTATCGAAACGCCGCACTGCATCTTCGTTCACGGCGGCATCCGCCCCGATGTACCCATAGGCGAGCAAATGGCGGGCGACTGCATGAAGTTTGACGATTTTATGAGTCATGGCTACAGCTTTGACAAGTGGGTCATCGTCGGACACTGGCCCGTGATGCTCTATCTTAAAGACCGTGTGTGCGCAAACCCGATCATCGACCGCACGCACCGCATAATCTCGATAGACGGCGGCTGCGTTTTAAAGGACGACGGGCAGCTAAACGCCCTCATCATCCCGCACGAGGGAAGCGAGGACTTTCACTGGCAGTCGTGGGACAGGTTCCCGACGGCGAAGGTGCGCACGGGGCAGAGCGAAAGCAAGCGCTCCTACTACATACGCTGGGGCGACAACAAGGTGCAGGTGCTGCACCGAGGCGACGAGTTTTCGCACTGCCGCCACGTCCGCACCGGCTACGAGATGGACATTTTAACGAAGTACCTTTACGGCGACGGGGAGTTTGTCGAGTGCAACGACTGCACCGACTACGAGCCGGAGCTTAAACCGGGCGACACCGTCAGCATAGTCGAAAAAACAAGTCGGGGCTATTTTGTGAAGCACAACGGCACCTCCGGCTGGTATCACGGAGAGATATACGATGAACTTTGAGTTTTTGCCCGTTTCAAAAGAAGATATGCAGGAGCGTGGCTGGTGGTGGTACGACTTCCTGCTCGTCACCGGCGACGCATACGTCGATCATCCGAGCTTCGGTCCGGCGGTCATCGCAAGAGTGCTTGAGGCGGACGGCTACCGTGTCGCGGTGCTTGCGCAGCCGGACTGGCACAGTGCAGCCGACTTTCTCGCCTTCGGCAGACCCCGCCTCGGCGTGCTGATAGGCGCCGGCAACCTCGACTCCATGGTCGCACACTACACCGCCGCCAAAAAGCGCCGCAGCGAGGACTTCTACTCCCCCGGCAAAAAGGCGGGAAAGCGCCCCGACAGGGCGACGATAGTCTACGCAAACAGAGCCAGAGAAGCCTTCGGCAGCGAGGTGCCGATAATCATCGGCGGGCTTGAGGCGTCCCTGCGCCGCTTTGCGCACTACGACTACTGGGACGACAAGGTGCGCCGCAGCATACTGTTCGACTCCGGTGCGGACCTGCTCGTGTACGGCATGGCGGAGGAAGCCGAGCGTGAGATCGCCCGCCGTCTGAAAAAGAAAATCCCCGTCTCCGAAATGCGCGACATAAGAGGCACGGCGTTTATCGCCGCCTCACCCTCGGAGTGCGCCTTCGAGAGCGTGACCGTTCCCTCCTACGCCGAGGTGCGGGAAACAAAGCGCCTGTACGCCGATGCGACCCGCATCGAGTATCAGGAGCATGACCCCGTGCGGGGCAAGGCTATCATTCAGGAGCATGACGGACGCTACCTCATCGTCAATCCCCCGATGATGCCGCTTGAGACGAAGGAGCTTGACCGTGTGGCGGAGCTGCCGTATGTCCGCACCTACCACCCCATGTACGAGGCGGAGGGCGGCGTTCCGGCGATCGAGGAGGTCAGGTTCTCGGTCATACACAACCGTGGCTGCTTCGGCGGCTGCAACTTCTGCGCTCTGGCGTTTCATCAGGGCAGAATGGTCACGAGCCGCAGTCACGAGAGCGTTATCCGTGAGGTCACGGAGCTTACGAAGCTCCCCGACTTCAAGGGCTACATAAACGACGTCGGCGGTCCGTCGGCAAATTTCCGTCACCACTCCTGCAAGAAGCAGGCAAAGTACGGAATGTGTCCCGACAAGCGCTGTCTTGCGCCAACTCCGTGTCCCAATCTCGACGCCGACCACTCGGACTACCTTGCGCTGCTGCGCAAGCTCAGGAGCATCCCCGGCGTCAAAAAGGTCTTTGTCCGCAGCGGCATACGCTACGACTATATGCTTGAGGACAAGAACGACGACTTCTTCACGGAGCTTGTCAGATACCACATCTCCGGACAGCTCAAGGTCGCACCCGAACACTGCATCGACGGCGTTCTCGACTACATGGGCAAGCCGCATATCGAGGTGTACGAGCGCTTTATGGATAAGTACAGGCGCTTAAACGACCGCTACTCGAAGGAGCAGTACGTTGTGCCGTACCTCATGTCCTCGCACCCCGGAAGCACGCTCTGCGACGCCGTGGCGCTTGCGGAGTATCTGAACAAGAAGGGGCGTCAGCCGGAGCAGGTGCAGGACTTTTACCCCACCCCCGGCACCGTGTCCACCTGTATGTACTACACGGAGATAGATCCCATGACGATGAAGCAGGTCTACGTCGCAAAGAGCTTTCACGAGAAGGCGATGCAGCGTGCGCTTTTGCAGTGGAAGCGCCCCGACAAGCGCAGGCTCGTCATCGAAGCGCTCAAGGAGGCGGGCAGAGAGGACCTCATAGGCTACGGTCCGGAGTGCCTCGTACGTCCCGATGCGCCGAAAAGAAAAACGCCCCCGGCAAAGAAGCCGGAGGAGCCGAAAAAGCCGTCGGCGCCCAAGAGCAAAAAGGGTTGGGCAAAGGCAAAGCCCAAGCCGGGCAGAGGAAAGAAAAGAGGTTGAGCCGTGGATGCAGTAACGATTTATTTTCTGGCGATAAACATAGTGCTGTTCGTCGTCATGGGCGTGGACAAGTACAAGGCGATAAGGAAGCATTGGCGCATTCCGGAGGCGACGCTGTTTATACTCGCCCTCGTCGGCGGAGCCTGCGGCGGTACCGTGGGAATGTACAGCTTCCGCCACAAGACAAAGCACTGGTACTTTGCCGTGTTTTTCCCGCTGCTTGCTCTCGCCCAGCTTGCGCTGTATTTCTTCGTATATAAATAACGTAAAAAGCAAAGAGTCTCTCCCTCAGTCAGCTTCGCTGACAGCTCCCTCGTCAGAGGGAGCCATGAGATCGTGCGAGTCTCGCTGCGGCATAAAGAACGGGCTGCTGTGCTGCTTTTTGGGCTAAGGAAAACGAGCGTTACTGCATATCTTAAAGCTTTCCTCATGGCGAAAAACGCCCTCCATTCTCATGCCTCCCTCTGACGAGGGAGGTGTCAAAATCGTAAGATTTTGACGGAGGGAGAGAAAGCCTTAGATTCATTAAACGTAAAAAAGACGGCTTTTGCCGTCTTTTTTTACGTTTAATGCTCGTCTCCGTCGACGCAGCCGTCGTGCTTAAAGAGCAGGGAAATGCACCAGAGCGCCGCAAGTCCGACCAGAGTGTATATTACACGGCTGACCGTTGCTGTCTGTCCGCCGCATATCCAAGCCACGATGTCGAAGCGGAACAGACCGATGCTGCCCCAGTTGATACCGCCGATGATGCTCAGAATAAGAGCGATCCGGTCTATGACCATCATATTTAACACCTCATTTCGCATTTAGTTTGTGCGGATTATGAAATGTCATTCAGGAAAAAATTTCGATTCGACAAAAGTAGTGCCGCTTCGCTCTTTACAAAGCGGGCAAAGGGCGGTATTATCTAAGCACAGCTTATCCAATTGGTCCCGTTTTCGGGACCCGGCTCATATCTTTATCCCACAACCCTGTTTGGCAGGCCGCTTTGCGGTCTGCTCTTTTTATTTTAAAGCGCATGACGGTTTATAAACTCCGCCCTCGTTTTTGAGTACATTATCTTCTGACTGCTGTACAGTCCGTAGTAGCCGGACAGCATATACGAGATGCCGCACGCCAGTGCGCAATAGATGAGATTCTCCGAGCCGAACAGCTCAACGCTCAGAATGATCGACGCAATGGGGCAGTTGACCGCACCGCAGAACACCGCAATGAGTCCCAACGACGCCGCAAAGGGCGCCGAAAGTCCGATGATCGGACCCACAACGCAGCCGAGCGTCGCACCGATAAAGAAGGTCGGCACGATCTCGCCGCCTTTAAAGCCGCAGCCGATGGTGACGGCGGTAAACAGTATCTTCCACAGAAACGCCCAGTCGGGCGCTTTACCGGCGGTGAGCGCCGCCTCGATAACGTCGGTGCCGGCGCCGTTGTAGGCGGTGCTGCCAACAAGGAAGGTCAGCGCAATGAGTATGACGCCGCCGACGGCTCCCCGCAAAAACGGGTTTTTGACCGCAGCGGAGGCTATGCGCTCGCTCTTGTGCATCACGACGCAGAACAGCATACTCACCACGGCGCACAGCACGGAGAGTATGACGACCTTCATTATGACCACAACGTCCATCGGCACAAAGCCCACCATAAAGCTCATCGGCACGATGCCGCAGAGCCTCGAAACGGCGTAGGCAACGAGCGACGACACGAGGCAGGGTATGAACGCCGAGTAGTACAGGATGCCGACGGAGATGACCTCAAGCGCAAAAATCGTCGCCGTGAGCGGCGTTCCGAACAGCGCCGCAAAGACTGCGCTCATGCCGGACAGCGTTATGATGCGCATATCCTTTTCGTCAAGCCCCAAAAGCGAGCCGACGCCGTAGCCCATGCTTCCTCCGATCTGCAGCGCCGCGCCCTCTCGTCCCGCAGAGCCGCCCAAAAGGTGCGTCACAGCAGTCGAGATAAAGATTATCGGCACGAGCAGGATCGGCAGGCGCTCGCCCTCGTGGATGGAGTCTATGATGTTATTGGTACCCTCGCCCTCCAAATTGCTTATCCAGTACAGTCCGGCGATGAGGACGCCGCCCACCGGCAGCAGGTATATGAGCCACGGATTTGCTTGGCGTATCTCCGTTGCGCTCGTCACGGCAAGGTTAAAGGCTGTACCGACGAGTCCGCACACGGCTCCCACGACGGTCGCAAGCAGCAGCCAGCGGTAAAAGGTGCGGAAGTATCTGCCCGCATACAGAATTTTCTCTTTTAGCTCCGACACGTTCCGACCTCCTTTGCTCTCTACAGCCACAATAATATATAACCAAAGCAGCCGTTTGTCCAGTTAATTTAGAAAAGCTTGCCGCAGACGCAAAATATTGTGCGCTCTCTCTTGATTTTTTCGCTCGGATTATGTACAATATAGGAAATGCAATTTAAGGAGTTGGCGCAAATGGCAAAGCTCGTATCCAAAATCAAAGAGATTTGGCACGACCGCAAGAGATTTCTCGGTATGCCCATCACCTTTACGAGATACGCTCTCAGCGAGGACCGCTTTTTCGTGCGCAAGGGTCTG
>CAVDMS010000047.1:0-12276 GCA_963610045.1 Bacteroidaceae bacterium | reverse complement strand
CTGTACAAGTTCATGCCGTTTAATTACGCAATGAACGCAATGCGTGAAACTATCTGCGGCAGCTACGACCACATTTACATCAAATGTATGCTCGTGCTCCTGCTGATGTGCGTGGTGTTCGTGCTCATCGGCATCTTCGGCGGAAAGCTGTTCGATCCTCTGCGTCTGCGCTTTGCGCAAAGCAAGGAAAAGACCAAGATCATGCACGGCGGCTAAAAATGCTCATAAAAACACGATCACCGGACATACTAAGTCCGGTGATCTTTTTATGAAAAAAACAGGCAAACAAACGATAATTTTCTCCGCTCCCCCGGTTATCGCGGCATCCGCCGCCGTGGTGGGCGAAAAGGAGGGGCAGGGACCGCTCTCAAAGTGCTTCGACTTCGTGTCCCCCGACGACTACTTCGGCGAAAAGAGTTGGGAGAAGGCAGAAAGCGCCATGCTCACACGCTGCTTCACGCTGTGCTGCGACAAGGCAAAGCTCTCCCCTTCCATGCTCGACTACGTCTTTGCGGGCGACCTTTTAAACCAGTGCATGGGTTCGGCATACGCCTTTAAGGACAGCGGCGTACCCTACTTCGGACTGTACGGTGCCTGCTCGACGATGGGCGAAAGCCTGTCGCTTGCGGCAATGGCGATAGACGGCGGCTTTGCCGAGACGGTCATGGCTGCGACCAGCTCGCACTTCTGCTCAAGCGAGCGCCAGTTCCGTTTCCCTCTCGAATACGGCGGTCAGCGCACGCCGAGCGCACAGTGGACGGTGACGGGCGCAGGCTCGGTCATCCTCAAAAGCAGCGGCGAGGGCGCAAAAATAAACGCCGTGACCACGGGCGTCATCACCGACGCCGGTATCACGGACGCGAACAATATGGGTGCTGCGATGGCTCCTGCGGCATACGCCACCCTGAGTGCGCATTTTGCCGACACGGGCAGGACCCCCGCATACTACGACCTCATCGTGACGGGCGACCTCGGCGCTTTCGGACACGACAATCTTGAGGAGCTGTTCCGCCGAGACGGAACGAGCCTCGGCGAGCATTACACCGATTGCGGTCTGCTAATCTACGACCGCACCGGTCAGGACGTCCACGCCGGCGGAAGCGGCTGCGGCTGTTCGGCGTCGGTATTCTGCTCATATATCCTCGGCGGCATCGCCGACGGGCGTTGGAAAAAGGTGCTTTTCGCGCCGACGGGTGCGCTGATGTCGCCCACCAGTACGCAGCAGGGCGTCAGCATTTCCGGCATATGTCATGCCGTTGCAGTGGAGGCATAAATGGACTGGTTAATGTATCTCAAGACATTTCTTATAGGCGGCGCTCTGTGCGCCATAGCTCAGATACTCATAGACAAAACGAAGCTCACTCCGGCAAGGATACTGACCTCCTATGTCGTTGCAGGCGTCATACTCGGTGCGTTGGGTCTGTACGGACCTCTCGCAGACTGGGCAGGCGCCGGCGCCACCGTACCGCTGACGGGCTTCGGCAATGTGCTTGCCGAGGGCGTCAAAAAAGCGGTGGCGAAGGACGGCTTTCTCGGCGTATTCACCGGCGGGTTTACCGCCGCTGCCGCCGGAATATGTGCCGCAATATTCTTCGGCATTATCGTCGCGTTGTTATGTAAACCCAAATCAAAGAAGTAAAAGCTTCTTTGGTTTTTTACTTCTTTGATTTAGGTTTCGGCGTACTCCTTTAAAACGGAGGCGGTCAGCATAACAAGGCGATAATAGTCCATGAGCTCGGTTCTTTCATATTCGTCTGCGGTGCCTATAAGCGACATGAGGCATTCTCTGTCGCCGGTCGTTATGATGCTCTTGCTTGGAATCTTGAGGAATTTGTCCCTTTTGATAAGCTGCGCGCAGCAGCTTCCGATAACTGAGTCCGTCACTAACAGTGACGGCGCTTTTTGCTTTAGCGTTTCTGGAATTCGTACTTCAAGGAAAGCCCTTAAAACGTATTCATGGTATCTGTTAAGCACAGATATCATCCGCATATCCCCCGGTATGCATTAACATTTTACCCCTTTCAGGTACTTGCTGTTTTATTTAATTTCCATAGTATTAGACAAATGAAGCCAGAAAAATGATACATCTTTTTTGCAATTATACAAAGCAGTTAAAAACCGTCGAAAACGGTTGAAATTCCCTTGCAATAAATGTATAATTAGGCGTTGTAATTAATTTTGAGGTGTGATAAAGTTGCTGATGTTCTGTGCAGCAATGATTGAGGACCCCGGAAACAGCAAAATTTTTGAAGAAATATGCTCTAATTACTGCAATCGGATGTTCTATATTGCAAAAGGGATTCTGAATAATGACAGCGATGCCGAGGATGCGGTTCAAGATGCGCTCTTTGCGATCGCAAAGCAGATCGACTCTCTGCCGCATCAATCCGTCCCCGCTTTAAAGGCTTATGTGTATACTGCGGCGAGAAATTCCGCACTTAACATCCTTGACAAGCACACTCGTCAGCGCGAAGCCGCACTTGATATCAACGACTATGAATTGGCTGCGGACGATCGGCTTTTCGAGAGGGTATGCGCTTCACAGGACTACGCTTTGCTGATGAAGGCTCTTATGCAACTACCGCTGAAATACCGGGAAATTCTCATGATGCATTATGTTAATGAAATGAAAATTAAAGAAATAGCCGATGCTCTCGGTCGCAAGACGGCGACCGTACATCAGCAGATCACAAGAGGCAAAAAGATGCTGATAGAGCTGTGCAAAAAGGAGGGAATGTGCTTTGACGACTACAAATGCGATGTCGACGTTTAAGCAGGCTCTGCTTGATTCCGTGCTTTGCGAGTACCGTTCCGTGCCATGCGAGAACGATATCTCCGTCAGCTTCTCTGACGGCTTTTACCGTGCGCTGTACAGCGCCGGAAGATCGGCCGGAAGTCCCGTTATACATATCACATGGGCGTGGTTTCGGCGTGTGCTTGTTGCAGCGGTCATTTGCTGTCTGATCGTGTCAAACGCCTTTGCAACGCCGTATAAGCCTCCTGAGCAGGCCGGTCTCATTATATACAAAGACGGCGATAGCTATAATTATGCAACCGTTTTGCAGGAAAGGGGTTCCATGCCGGACGTGCTTTCGTACCAAGCTCCCTGCTATCTTCCCGAAGGCTTTGAATTGTATCTTGACAGCAGTATTATCGGTAAAACTATTCTTTACTTGGAATATACACGCAGCGACGGCGAACTCATAATGTACCGGCAAAACAAATTGGCAGAGTTCTTTCCCGAGGATTGTACGTCGCAGGCAACCCGTGGTGAGTACGGCATGGGAATATGCTCGGATCATGCCGAAATATACACCGATGTGATCAACAACTTGCAGGTTCACTTCATATATGACCCGGCTTATAAGGACACTCTCGCCGTTTGGACGACGGACGTCTATGTTTTCAGTATCTATTTTTCTCCCGGTATCAGCAAACAAGATATGGAACACGTTATCCGCAGCGTGGTTCCGGACAGCAGCTTAAAAGACTTGGAATAAATAAAAGACACAGGCCTTGGGCCTGTGTCTTTTATTGCGTGTTTCTGTTAGGTTCCGTCGTAATATGCGCTTGCTGTCTTTGTATAAGTCTTTGTCGTGTCACCGTAACAGGTGATCTCCGCAACGACTCTGTATGTTCCGGCGTTCGGCACCGTGACCTTCATTGTACGGCTCAGTGACGAATCGTTTTCCGTAATTACGATCTGATTGTTTACGAGCTTAATGTACACCCTCGTCCAGAAGCCGTTTGTATCCCGCTCAAAATACACCGTCGCCGATATTTTGTAGACATCGTCTCCGCCGCTGAAATTCAGCTTCGCAGTGGCAACGCCGCCGTCTATACTTAGAGTTAGGGGCCTTGAAGCTCTGTCTTCTGCATCCGTCACGGCAAAGCAGGGACTGACGATGCTGAAAACAAGCAGCACGCTGAGTATTAAGCTAATGGTTCTTTTTTTCATTTGTTCCCTCCTGTATTTTTCCGAAGCTCAGGGCGTGCCGCATCGGCGCAGTCCGATGCCGTCCAAAGCTCCGGCATTTTTCTTTTTAAATAGGCAGTGTTATAGCGCCTACATTCCTCGGTGTAGGCTTCAAGTATTTTGAGGTCGCCCTTTTCTATGTAGTCCCTCACCACGAATGCCCTTATCACATTCCACAGCCGCCAGTTGCGCTTTAAGCGGTCGGGCGGGAAATCGTAGTAGTAATACCTGGTGTCGATCACCGCAGCATTTTTCAGCGCCGCTTGCAGCTTGTCATGCTCCCCGCTTGCATAGTAAAGACATATGCGCTCGGGCGCTCTCGCCTCGCCGGGATCCAGTGCCGCAATGTCGGCAGGCGTATTCACCTCATCAAGAGCCATGATCACATAGTCAAGATGGCGGTGCAGCTCCTGCGTTTTTGCCCAAATGCTCCAGCTGCCGGCGTCAAACACGTCGTTCATCGTATAGACATTAAGCCCAAACTTCCTACGCACATTGCAGTAATGCAGCCCGACCATACTGTCCATGTCCTTGTGCTCCCTATATCCGAACCACTGAAACTCCGTCAGCAGCTCAGAATAGAAAAACACCTCGAGCCAATAATGGTACTCGTAGAATAAAACTATCTGAACGATCTCCCCGTTTTTCAGTCTCACCCATTCGGTGCAGTCCTTGTAGGGATGGAATCCGTTCTTGCGGAGCTTATCGGCGTATTGCTCTTCAACAAGCTTGTTTAAAGCCGGTATGTTCTTTCTTCTCATCTCATATCTCCACTGTCTGTTTTATATGTGCGTACACGCACTGCTTTGGCGCGCACTATTACCAGTCACCCATATAAATTAAGACAGTCTCCGAAGGAAAAGTGATACAAACTTTCGAAAATTTCGGTTTTTTGTATATGTTTGCATCACATTTATTGCAAAAACGGAAATTTTTAGACATTAAGCTCTTTGTGTAAAAGCAAAAAAGCCTGACACCATGCAGGCGTTATAAGCTAAAAAATGAGCCGCTTTGGGCGGCTCATTTTTAATATTTTGCTTTTTATGCTTTTTTCTTTGAGAACAGGTCTTTCATGTCGGCGGCCGTCAATATGCCGCAGACTATGACGATGAGCGCGCACACGATGGTAGTCGGCGTGAGAACGCTCGTATCGCCGAGAAACACCGCCGTGAAGAAGATCGCCCACGCAGCGTAGGTGACATTGAGCGCCATAGACTTGGAAGCTCCGATGCTTGCTATCGCTTTGTAGTAGCACAGGTAGGACACCGTTGCGAAGAACGCCGCAGCTGCAATAACAGGCAGCAGCCAACCGGTGCCGGAGGTGAACAGGCTTGCAGTGAAGCCCCAACCGTGCAGTATCGGCAGAAGCACGATGCCGTAAACGGTCGCGGATGTGGTCTGGCGGATCTGGAGGGCATACTCGTCCTTGACATCGGGATCCTGCATACACTTCGCGAGCACGACCGCCTCAATGCCCCAGCCGAATGCGCACATGAGAGCGCCGACGATGCCGAGCCAGAAGTCGGTGATGTTAAGATCGGGCGAATAGCTCAGACCGTAAACGCCGAGGAGCGTTGCAATTAGGAATATCCAACGATACCACTGCATTTTTTCCTTGAGGAAAAAGTATGCAAGTATTGCGCCTATCGCGGGGAAAATGGCACTGGCGACCGCTCCGATGGATGCGCCCATGTAGTTTATTGCGAGAACATAGCCGGTCATGCCGATCGGCCCGCCGATGATCGCCGCAAGCATTACGAACTTGCCGCTTTTTGTTTTGAACGCGGCTTTGTACACATTCTTGAGGTTCCCGCGCACTCCGTTGTATATGGTCGCCCATATTGCGGAAAACGCATCGTGGACAAAGGTGCTGACGAACGGTGCAAGGAATATCGCCTGCTCTGTGGAGACGAACGGGGTCATCGAAAGCGCTATGCCGAGGATGATGGTCTCTACCGCCCATGTCGCACCGGCTGCTATACCGTAAAACATATATTCAGTTTCCTTTCATTTAATCTCAAATGCTTGCAAAGAGCTTGAGATTGTTTTTAAGTCTTTCATAACGCTCCTGCGCCCAATCCTCCATCGGCTGACCGTCATACGGTACGCGGGCCTTTGCCCAGAGCGTCCAGAGATAATCGACATAGAGCTTGCTTGCAAGAAAATGTCTGTACTCGTTCTGGTCGGGCTTTTTGCCGAGATACTCGGTGAGCAGCAGCTCATCGTTTTCGGCGGTGTAAACGCCCTCTATCGAAATATCGGCAAGATCCCATATGCCGTCGTTCATGCCGGCATACTCCCAGTCGATGAGATACATCCTGTCGTCATCGCCGGACACCACCCAGTTTTCGCACAGCGGATCGTTGTGGCAAGGCACCTTTTTTATATCGCAGGTCTCGTCGATCTGCGCCTTGATGTCCATTACAGCCGCCTTGACCTGCGCATAATCGGGGTACATATAAACGGCGTTTTCCTCGATTATCTTTTCGTAACCGGCAGCCATGTCAAACACTTCGAATTTGACGCCGGTATCCTTTCCGCTGCCATGCAGCGTTTTCAGAAGCCGGGCCGCCTGACGGATACGCTTGTCCTCGCGCATCGTTTCTGCCGACATGGTGACTGCGTTCGGAACAAACTCCGACACCTTGGCTCCGTCAGCGCCGAAATAGTACAGCTTTGCGTCAATGCCTATTGCGCACGCAAGCTCCGTGCTCACCTTTTCGTCGCTGCGGTCGATGAGCTCCTCGGTGCCTTCGCCGGGGATACGCACCATGCAGCGGCTGCCGTCAGGAAATTCGACGCGGTATGTGCGGTTTGTAAGTCCTCCCATCCGCTGAATATCGCGGTAATCGGAATGCCCCAGCACATTTTCAAGCAGCGCCTTAACTCTGCCGAGGTCTGCCTCGACTATGCCTTTAGCCATTTTCCTTCTCCAATCTTTCAGTCTTGTAGTAATACCTGTATTTATCTTCACCGTACATGAGCGTAAAGCCTATCGCCTCTGTACCGTTTGGATCCTTGATCGCGTCGAACCGGCTCAGCTCCCGCTCTCGGCAATTGAGCTCTGCCGCAATGCGCTTTATTATGCTTGAGCGGCTGTCGTCAACATAGCTTTCGTCAAACTGTCTGAGCTCGTCGAGGCTGTCAAATTCGAAGATATAGTCATCCTCGTAGCCGCGTATGCGCAGCTTCAGCTCGTCAAGATGCTCTGCATACACAGCCTCCCAGAGCTTGCCCCGTATCTCCGGCGTGTCGTACTCCCGCTCAAGTATCTCGGTAAACCTGCGGCTGAAGCGCTCGTCCCAGAACACATGACCCATCATATACCATGAGTTCTCTCCGCCGACGCTTATCCTGTCTATGTATCCGTCCTCGCCCTCGCTGATGCACCACTCAGCCGTCTTGCCGTGGGCATACAGCGCTGCGTAATACGGCTCGCTGACCTGTTTTTCAAACGGGTTTTTGACAAAAAAGTTATCCGAAGAGCAGATATATGAGTTTCCGAGAAGCTCGCGCACCGCATAAATGCTCGAGTGATTGTTTCGGCGGTTATACTCGGTGTTTTCAACGATCTTGATGCCGTATTTTGCCTTGAGGTACTCAAAGCGCTCCTTCATGTACCCCGAAACAAGCACGATCTCATCTATTCCTGCCTCCTTCAGCTGCCGGATCTGGCGCTCTATGAGCACCTCTCCGCGCACGGTGAGCAGTCCCTTGTGCGTTTCATACGACAGGGGCGCAAACCGACTGGAGGTCCCCGCCGCCATGATAACGGCGTTATCTACCTTATACATATTGTCCTCCGCTTAGTCCTCCTTGGTCAGCACCGTATCTCTGCCTACGAGCTGCCAGTTGCTTTTATCCCATATACTGTCATGCACGGTGTACCAGTCTCCGGCAACATACTGCGTTCCGCAGTTTTCCTCAACGTTCCAGTTATACGAGAAAAATACATACTGATCGTGTTCGGATTTCGCTTTGCTGCTTATCACATTGCCTGTGAACGGGTTTACGGGGTTTGAAATTACGCCCTGAGTTGCCAGTGTAGGTGTGTCGGCAGCGGTCATAAACTTATCGGAGGTCGTAAAGCCCTTTGCGTTAAAGTCCTTGACCAGCATCAGCGAAAAGAAGCCCTCGGTATCAAGCCCGTCGTCTGTCATAAGCTCATCAAACTGTCCGAGCGATTGCCCGTGGTCCGAGACTATTATTATCCTCGTGTTGTCGTAAACGCCGTTGGCTCGCAGATAATCGAACCAATTCCCGAGCTGTATGAGCGCTGCCATATTGGCCTGGTAATGGGTATACTCGGTCAATTCATCAACCGTCATCGTGCGCCCGTCAACGGTGAATCTGTCGGCATGTTCCTTTTCATACCGAGTGTTATCCACATTCTGTGCGGGGACATAGTCAGGCTCCTGAAGCATCGTAGGCTCATGGGTCGTGTCGTTTGTCATAACGAAGAGATTGTTGCCGTCCTTCGTTATATGGGTCACATTCGAAAGATTGCAGAGCGTGTTGTAAGCGGCCATAAACTCCGGTGACACACCGCTTGCCTTAAACAGTCCGTCCTCTATCTGACCGCCGTATCCCACGTCCACACCGGCATTTCCCCTGTTGTAGCTGCCGTAGGAATAAAGAGTTCCCTGTATGCAGAGCGGTGAGGACTTCATAAGCGCATAGCAGAAGAAATTGCGCTTATTGTTGCTAATGGAAGCCTCCTTGAGCTTCGGCTCCGTAAACTTGCCCTTGGTGTTGTATGCCTGTATATTCTCATATCCGTCAAATATTGAAACGTCGGGAACATACTGATAATTGGCATAAACGGGGTCAAAGAACGTAACATTATAGCCGTTATTCGCGAACAGAACCGGCAGAACGCTGATCGCCTCGTTATGCTTGCTCATGAGCAGCTCATCGTCTCTGGCGTTCATTTTTGCCGGCGTATACTCATATCCGCCGAACAGAGACGGGACGCTCAGGTTTGTTTTAAAGCCCAACGAGGTCACATTATTATAGTATGTAAAGCCGTCAAACTGCGCCTTAAGCTCCGGCTTTTCATTGAAAATGTACGGAATATATGCTCCAACACCGCGGTCGAGCATTATAACGACAACATTTTTGCCGTTTTTGCTCAGTTCCATGTGCGGCTGTGCGCCATTATCCCCGGCGTTTTCGATCATGGTATCCACGGACTTGAAAATACCGACAGAGTTGATCGCCGACATACAGACAAGCGCTATTATGCCCACGGTTATTATTCCGGGGATATGCTTTTTCCACCGTCCCGCAGCGATATAGAGAACCGCCGCAACGACTAACACTACCGCAAGGTTTATAAGCATTTCTTCCGGCGTGAACAGCATTCCGTTGTCAAACTTGAGGCTTGCCGAGAGGTTTCCGAGGTCGCGTCCGAAGAACATATAGTTCACTGTCGCAACGCCGCAGAGCGCCCATATGGCCTTGTCCATGATCTCCTTGACCGACGGATTTGCAAGCCAGTAAAATATCCCGCACCATATGACGAATGTGCCGAATGCAAGGCAGAATGAGCTGACTATATACCACGCGGGGTGGAAGAACACAATCACATCGACAAATTCCTGCGGCGAGGCGTTTATAACGGCGGAGGGTATGAGCACACCCATAAGCACCGAGAGAAACACGCCGCCGGAAATAAACATTTTTTTATTCGGTCGAGGCTCTTTTTTGAGGCGTTGAGCGCGCTTGTTCTTCAAAGCGGAGCTCAGGATAGGAAGCTGCAACACAATGCCCAGACCAAGGAAAAATGCCAAACGCAGGGGCGATAATTCATCGTAACAGCCGATCCCGAAGCCCACACAGGCAACGCCGCAGGCGCAGGCGAGCCATGCCAATATCTTTTCGGCGTGCTTGAGCTTATAGAATATCGTTTTTATAAGCGAAAACAGATTGTTGAGCGTCCAGTAGAACACAAGCCCTGCGGGCGAGGTGTACAGGAAAACGAGGAAAAACAGCGCCATTGCGTAAAGCTGTATCTTTGTTTTCGGAAGACTGCCCTTAGTGAAGATAATGCAGGATATGAGGTTTATAGCCGTCATTATTATCGGAAGGACATTTATAGTCAGTCCGCCGACAGTAAGCAGTCCATCGGGCTTTCCGAGGTCTGTTATCGGTCCGAAGGGCACTCCGTGCAGCAGCTCAAGTCCCGACAGGAAAGTATAAGCGGCGATAAAGAAGGGTATCTCCAGGAACAGCGAGGTCGCGCCCTTGAGTACATATGTCGGCTTGTAGTCGTTCTGCCGGTAATATGTTTGGAGCATCATCATGCGCTCATCGCCGCGGAATGTTTTCTTGATGTGCGAAACGCCATCGTGCAGCCGCAGCTCCATCTGACGCTCGTCCTCCTGCATGGCGTCGGCGCGCCTGTAAAGCGGCAGGACGAGAAAATTCATTGCAAGGCTCAACACGATTATCGAAAGTCCCGGGTCGCCGACAACGCGGTTTGCTATCACGAACACCACCTCAAACAGCAGCTGAAGCGGTTTTATGAGCAGCGTTCCCAATATGCTGAAAAATGACATATTACTTCTCTCCTATCCCGCGGTCGCTCAGCTGTTTGAGCTTATCGACAATGTAATCGGCCGTAAGCCGTGCACCCTCGCCGCGATGCTCCCATGTTTCGGCGCGAGCCTCGTCCCTGCCGGCGCCGTAGCGCGGATCGGTCAGGCAGGCATCTATCATCTCGCGCAGAGAGGACATATTGTCCGGCGTGAGCTTCTGCCCGATGCGCGGCAGCGCGGTGAAGGTCCAGTACGGTGTGTCAAGCCACCATGCATCGTAGGGAGAATTATCAAACTCGGTGTCGGCATAAATGACCGGCTTATCGTAAACAAGCGCAAAATCAAAGATAACGCCCGAAAAATCCGATATGAGTATATCCGAGCGGCGCAGGACATCAAAGTTATCCGTATCGCGGTTCCACTCAAGCTGCTCGGACTCGGGGTACTTGCTCATTATCCTGTCAAGCACATCCTTTTCGGAGCTAAAGGACTGCGGATGCGGGCGCACGATTATGTGATACCCCGTGTTCAGTAGGACCTCTACTATCTTTTCGCCGTACTTTTTCAGTATCGCGCTCTCGCCCCACGAGGGAGCAAGCAGCACCGTCGTCTCATGCTCCGGCAGCTCCGGAGCCGCCTTGAGGCGGGCATACATATCGTCCATATACGGTATACCGACCTTGACTATCTCCTTTTCCGGCAGACCGCGAAGCTTTTCGAGCGCGCGCACATCGCGTACCTGATACTCGCCCGAGAGGAGTATTGCATCGTAGTAATCAATGCCGAACATCCTGTAGCCGGTTATATCGCTTGCGGAATGTGGCAGATGAACATAATAATCCACCTGCTTTGAGCGTTTCCACTGATAGACGTCAAGTCCCGGAGTCGTTGACAAAAGCACAGAGGCGTTGAGGAAATTCAGCTTTGCAAAGGCCTTGTTCCCCTCGCCTATAAATTCCGCGTTTATGTGCTCAAACTCGTTTTCGAGCGCCGGATCGTCTGCGGACGCGGTCATATATACGACATCCACTCCGCGCTCATCAAGCTCACGGCACACGGGCTTAAACACGCTCCAGTACCGCTTATCGTCGGAGAATATAACAAGCGGCAGTCTGTCCGCCGCAGCATCGACCTTTTTGCCGCCGCTCAGGATAAAGCGCAGCTTTATAAACCACGATTTAAGCATATAGCTTGCAGCCCCTATAATGCCGATGAGGATGGCAAACAGCATACTGCCGGTACCGGGGTCTATGTACAATCTCATTTTTCGGTTCTCCTTAAAAGGATAGATATTTAGCGCTTATAATGCATTCCTCTCTAAGGAATGCATTAAGGCAGATCTGCCTTAAATTTCATTATTTGCACTTTCTCAGCATCGTGTATCCAACAGCGGCATACACTGCCGCAGCGGAAATATACAGCGCCGTGTGCCCCGCTATCGGGGTCTGCCAGCCTGTCAGGTTTATGCAGGAATGTACGATGACCGGCACAGCAAGGCTGCCCGTCAGGTATCTTGCAGCCGCAAGTGCAAATCCGACGCCGGCGGCGCACACGAGCTGCACCGCAGAGACGCCGTTAAAGCAGTGCATCAGCGCAAACAGCAGCGTGCTCAGCACGGCGCCCGCAAAAACGCCGCATTTATCGCGGAGCGCCTCAAGCAGGAAGCCGCGGAAGAAAAACTCCTCGCCGAGTGCGATATAAACTATATACACCGCCGTCAGTGCCGTCAGCTTCGGTGCGCCAAGCACGACGATGTTCAAT
>CAVDMS010000046.1:7910-12472 GCA_963610045.1 Bacteroidaceae bacterium | reverse complement strand
GTACACAAACACGCCGAGAAGCAGCTGCAAGGTCGGATTTATATACATCAGTATTCCCGATACTGTTATACTGGTGCGCTTTATGCCGCTTGCAAACAGCATAAGCGGCACGGAGGTTATCGCACCCGTAAGCACGAGCAGCAGCATTTCCTTAACGCTCAGCGAGGCAAAGGTCGTAAAGCCGGACAGTTGGGCGTATACTATAAAGATAATGGCAAGCGGCAGAACGGACACGGTCTCCATGCAGATCGAGACCTCGCTCTCCGCCTTGACGCCCTTCTTTATCGCGCCGTACAGTGCGAAGGTAAGTCCGATGATTATCGCAAGATACGGTACGCTGCCGTACAGCACCACGGAGTACATGACGCCGACAAACGCAAGCGCCACGCTCAGCCACTGCACCCCGCTCAGTCTCTCTTTGAATATCAGAGCGCCGATGAGGATGGAAAACAGAGGATTCATGTAGTACGCAAGGCTCGCCTCTAAGATCCTGCCCGTTGCGACCGTGAGGATGTACACACCCCAGTTTGCGGAGATGAGGAGACCGCAAGCAAGATAAAGACGGCGCTGCTTTTTGTCTCGCAATATGTTTTTCAGCTCTCCGCCGTTTTTCTTAATAAGTATCACCGCAAAGCAGAACAGGCACGAGAACACAATGCGTTGGGCAAGGACGTATGCGGAATTGACGCCGGCAAGCAGCTTCCAGAACACGGGGAGCAGTCCCCACAGCACATAGCAGCCCAAAACGTTAAGTGTGTCCTTATTCACTGTCATAGCCCTCCGTTTTGCATGATTTGCGATTATACTACTTTTTCTCTGACCTAGCAAGCAAAAAGACGAAATTTGCCGAATTTCCCGTTGGCGCTTGAAGAAGCAGACGGAGTGTGCTATTATTCCGTATTGAGGTGATGAGCCTATGCTGAAAAAAATACTGAAAATTCTGATCATTATTATTGCACTTATCTTACTCTTCGTCGTCGGTTTCGTTACATATCTCAGTGTAAACGAGTTTAATCCCGAACCCGTCACGAGCGTCAGCGTAAATAAAGCCGACCGCCTTGAGGGGCTGAGTCCCGTTGTCGGTCAGGAGCTTAACGTTATTAGTTGGAACATAGGCTACGCCGGTCTCGGTGAAGGCTCCGACTTCTTCATGGACGGCGGTGAGGAGGTTTCCGCCGCAGACCGTGACACCGTTTCCGCCTATCTACGCAACATATATAACACGCTGTACGACGACGAAAACCTCTCCGACATATATATGCTTCAGGAGGTAGATACCGGGTCGAGCCGCACCTACGGTATCGACGAGCGTGACTACCTCGGTCTGTACAACACCACCTATGCTCTCAACTACTCCTGCCCTTACGTTCCCTTCCCTCTGCCGCCCATCGGCAGGGTAAACAGCGGACTTATGACGACCACGATCTATGACGTTGACAGCGCAGAGCGCATATCGCTCCCCTGCCCCTTCTCGTGGCCCGTCAGCACCGCAAACCTAAAGCGCTGCCTGCTTGTCAACTACATCCCCGTTGCAAACTCCGACAAGATGCTTGTTGTGGTAAATCTTCACCTTGAAGCATACGATGACGGAGAAGGCAAGATCGCACAGACGAAGCAGCTTCGTGAGTTCATCGAAGCCGAGTACGCAAAGGGCAACTATGTCATAGCCGGCGGCGACTTCAATCAGATATTCCCCGGCGGGCTTGACGCCTACCCGAACAAGCACCCCGATCTTTGGCAGCCCGGTCTTATTGAGGACGACATCCTGCCGGAGGGTTGGACGCTTGCATACGATCTGGATACGCCGAGCTGCCGCCTGCTCAACCAACCATACGATCCATCGGATGTTGAAAACACACAGCACTATGTTATCGACGGCTTCATTCTTTCTCCCAATGTGGAGCTTTTAAGCGTTGATACGCTTGATCTGAGCTTTGAAAATTCCGACCACAACCCGGTTAAGCTCTCGGTCACTCTCAAATGATTCCCTGCGGCACATTCTGCCGCGCCCGCAAAATCCGGAGGCACTTAAACCATGCGCAAAAATACCCTTACCGTCATATTGGTGATCCTGATAATCACCTTGCTTGCACTCTCGCTTGTATCCTGCATCGTAGGTGGGAGCGATAATCCTATCTTCCCCTCGTTAAAGCCCGGCGGAAAAACCCCTTTACCGAGTGCAGAGCCAACACCCGATCCTTACGCGTTCAGGCAAGCTCCCGACGGTTATTTTGACGACGCTCTGTTTATCGGTGATTCAAGAACCGTCGGCATCCAACAGTGCGGCGGCATAGACAGCGCCACCTACTTTTGCAGCGTCGGCATGAGTGTGTACGGCGTCCGTTATGAGCAGGTAGGCGTCTCCGGTCTCGGCGACGTCACACTGCAAACTCTGCTCCGCTCCAGAAGCTTCGGCAAGGTGTATATCATGCTCGGCATAAACGACATCGGCAGCGACCTGCCCACTCTTGCCGCAAACTATCAGAAGATCGTTGACCTCGTTCGTGAATACTGCCCGGATGCGCTCCTCTATATTGAGGCAAACATCCATGTCAGCGCAAACCCGGCGGCTGCGGCAAACGTAAACAACACTAACATCAACGCATTTAACGAGCTTCTAAAGGAGCTTTGCGACGGTAAAACGACATTCTATCTCGACGTTAATCCCGTCTTTGACGATGCTGACGGCAATCTCGGCGACGAGTACAGCTTCGACGGCATCCACTTCACCGCTCAGTACTATAAGCAATGGGCTGATTGGATAGCTCAAAACGCCATAGTTCTCAATTAGGATACCAAAAACGCCGGGCTTTGCCCGGCGTTTTTCCGTCATAACAAAAGCTCCGTGCGGTCGCACGGAGCTTTTGTTATTGCGTTGTACGTCGTCAAATCAGACGATCCTGCGGTCGCGGACCTGGCTGTCGTAGTGCTTGTTAAGCAGAGGACGGATCACATAGTAGATGAGCTTGTTTTCGGCATTGAATATATATATTCCAAAGGTTCCGATGAAAGCAAGCAGTACAAACATTCCAAGCTTTCCGCCGATTTTAAGAGCAGTATTCATGTATTTTTCCTCCTATCAATATGCGGCAGAGTCGTCAAACTCAACGATGGTGGGGTCGAGCGGCTCTTCGCCGAGGACGACGGACATATAGTTGTTGACGCACTTTCTCATATCCTGACGGGAAATCGTGCGGCTGTCCTCAAGGTCGTGCTCGATGAAGATGAAGTGGAAGCCGAGGTCTCTTGCCTGCTCCTCCATGAGAGCGTGGACACCGTTCATGCCCTTGCAGGCGACGTTGTCGTTGAAGAGAACCATGTCGCAGTTGAAGTTCTTTGCCCACTCCCAAACGGAGTTGACGTTCTTCCAACCGCCGACTGCCATGTGACGCATACATGCCTTCTCCGCCTGACGGGTCAGGTCGTCCATCGCCTTGTCCTTGTCGGAGGTGTCGATCATGTTGTAGCCCATGGTGGAGTCCATGTTCAGCACGATGTTGATGCCCCAACAGTTCTGTACCCAAGTCGGGAAGTCGGTGTAGTAAACCGCAGAGGGTCCCCACAGGAACGCACGGTGACGGGTCCTGCCACCGTAGGGCTCGTACTTCTCCTTGTATGCCTGACGCATGATCTTGATGACCTTGCGGTCGACCTTGTTGAAGTAGGGATCGGTGCCGTTTACGGACTGCCACTCGTAGAGCTTATAGAGCGTCTCGGCAATGCCGACGAGCGGAGAATGGGTGGTCTTGAAGAAGTCCCACTTTTCAAGCTCGATGGTGTTCTGCTCGTTCATGCGCTTTGCGCCTTCGAAGAATGCATCCCAATTGAACTTGGTGTTGTAATGCTCCTCGATGAATTCGATAGCCTCCTCCATGATCTTGCGGGAGAACGGAAGAGCTGCCGGCTCGTTGTGGATCATTGCGAGGGTCGCCTGATAGTCGGGCATACCGATACGGCGGCGCTGGAACATGGAGGTCGCCTCGGATGCGTTACATGGCATATTGGTGGTGATAAGCGCCTTGCCTATCAGGGGGAATGCGTCGTCAAGTGCAACGCCGGTCTCTGCCGCACATCTGGAGCAGACGTCCGCTGCGATACCGAAGGATTCGGCAACGTCGATGTAATACGGCTCAATGTGCTGGTCAACGTCGCAAATGATAAATTCGGGGAGAGTTTGCAGGGGCACGGGGTAGAGATCGGGGAAGCCGGTCATAAAGAGCGGAGGCAGGACCTCGTCAATGGGGACGAGATGTGCGCTCTTTTCCTCGCTTGCGCCGAGGCGGCGGTCATGCGAGAGGATGTATGCGATACGTCCGGTAAGGCTCAGGACGATTGCGTGCATATGCATATGTGCGATCTTGAGTTCCTTGTTACGGTAGCCCTCGAACAGACGGTCGATGAACATAAAGGTGCCGAGGTAAGAACCCATCCAACGGTACTCCCAGAAGCCCTTCAGGCAGGGGATCGGAGCGGATGCGACCATCTTTGCCATGGCAGCAAGGTTCTTGAGCCATGCGCAGTAGTCGACGAGGGTGTCCTTAACGCCTCTCCACTCACGGTAC
>CAVDMS010000046.1:422-7900 GCA_963610045.1 Bacteroidaceae bacterium | reverse complement strand
GATCAAAGCGTTCAAGCTTTTTGTCGATCAAAGCAACAACTTTATCAAACATGCTTAGTTACCTCCCTGAATGGTCTTGATTTCCAGCGATTCGATAAACGCCTGGAAACGGGTACGGAGCTGACCGACCGCACCGAGAGCGTATTCCTTCTCGATGGTGCAGCAGGGTATGTGCTTCTCGGTCGTAAGAACGTGGTTTGCAAGGATCTTCTCATAGCTCCAGAACTCACAGAACTTCATGCTCTCGTAGATAACGCCGTCGGCTTTGTAGTCCTTTGCAAGCTGTGCAACGATGTCATGGCGTTGGTCGATCTTGAAGCCGTCCATGAAGCGTGCGCACTGGTTCCAGTAGAGATAGTGGCGGCAGATCGCATCAAATGCGGTCTCGCCTTCCTCGATGGTGATCTCTTCTCTGCTGGGGAAGGAGCCGAAGCAGTAGCGGTCTGCGCAGACGTAAGCGCCGCACATTTCGACGAGCTTCGTAAATTCGGGATCGTCGATCTCGGAACCGGCAAGAATAACGCGGGCACGGTACGGGAATTTCTTTTCGGGCTTACGGGTCTTAAGCTCCTCAAGAGTCTCCTTCAGGTAAGGCAGGATAAGCCTGTGCGGGCAAACCTGGCTCACGAGCTGTATAACGTGAAATTCGTATCCGGTGATGGGGGGATTGTCAAGCTTTCTGAAGTTGCCGATCTCGGTGACGGTACGGCAGAGGTCGTTGTGCTCCTCGATCGCTTTGCGCATCGCAGCGTCGGAAACGTCGATGCCGAAGCGCTTTTCGAGTTCGTCGACGACCTTGAGCTTGAGTTGTCCCTTGTAGTAGTCGAGGTTCGTCTTGTCGCCCTTCATGGGAGGGTCGATCTGGGTGACGAAGAACTTCTCGTTCTTCACGGGGTTAATGAGGAAGAAATGTTCTTCCATACGCTCCATTGCGGCGCAGCACTCGGCACCGAACAGTGCGCTGAGGTAATTGTAGCCGCCTTCGATACCACGCTCCAGAATCGCTCTGACGTAAGGGCAGTTTCTGGTGGTCATGTAGTAATCCGCAACGTCGCTGGAGGTGCAGTTGGGCGCACGGAGCCTGGATGAGAAGCAGCCGTCAAGATTCATAAGGACTTCGGGTATGTAATAGCAGTTGTAGCCAAGCGCTATCTGCCCGTCCTCCACTGCCTTGTTGACAAGCTCGTTCTGAGCTTCCTGCAGCAGTGATTCAAAGTAGATAAGATGTTTTAGGTCTTTCATTCGCAATCCCTTCCGCTTTATAAAATTATAGGATACTCCCGTCAGAGGACATACTCCTCCAATTAACAAACATTATACTAAATTTTGAGGCAGTATGTCAACATCGTGTCAATAACTTCCGCCGTTTTTTTCATATTTGTTGTTCTGTTCTGAACACATGGTCTACTTGTGTACGAAAAAGCGGAGCAGCAATCGCTCCGCTTTGAATTACTCATTTATTTTCGCTATATACCGAGGCAGTGCGCTTTCAAAATCAAGCCCGTAATTGCCTCCGCCGCAGCGCCGCTCGGTGCGGTCGACGCAGTCGGCGACGAACTCCTGCGCAAGGCGCAGCGCACGTTCAAACTCAAAGCACCGCACAAGAAGTGCGGACAGCGCCGAGGCAAAAACGTCCCCCGATCCGTGGAATGTCCCCTTTCTTGCGGGACTCATAAGGCGGCAGATCTCACCGCTTTTCGAGTCTCTGCCGACGATGCCGACCTCCCCGTCCGACGAGCAGACGCCCGTTATGACGACGGTTTCGGGACCAAGCTCTGTTAAGCCGTCAAGCAGACGCTCGACAAATTCGCCGTCATGCCCTACGCTGCGGTACTCCGTCCCCGTAAGGAAGCACGCCTCCGTCATATTGGGGGTAATGATATCCGCCCTGCCGATGATCTTTTTGAAGCACTCCGTCATATCGGGACCGAGGTTTGCGTAGTATCTGCCGTTATCCGCCATTGCGGGATCGACGATGACGAGCGTGTCCTCATCCGAAAGCAGGTCGATGCACTCGCAAAGCAGCTCGCCCTGCTCAGGCGACGCAAGGTAGCCGGAATACACCGCATCAAACTTCATTCCGAGGCTGTTCCAATGCTTTGCTATCGGCACCATGTCCTCCGACAGGTCACGGAAGGTCCAGCCGCTAAAGCCGCCCGTATGCGTTGACAGCAGCGCCGTCGGTATGCAGCAGCACTCGACGCCGCTTGCCGACACGATGGGCAAGGCGGCGGTTATCGAGCATTTGCCCAGTCCCGAAAGGTCGTGTATTGCAGCCATTCTTTTTAATTCGCTCATATCATTTACCTCGACGAAAAATCCTTCTCATAATAGCACGTTTTTGATTTTTCTTCAATAAACAAAAAATTCGTTTTAAGATTTTCCGGGCATAGCTTTTCCGATTTTGCAGAAGATAGTTTCGAGCAAAGGCTCAAATCTAATTTTCGGAGGAGCAAAAACATGACACCCAAAGAGCTTCTTTATATCGAAGATGCACTCGGTCACGCAAAATTCCTTACCACTCAGTGGGACGACGCCGCCGCAAAGCTCAGCGATCCTGCGCTCAAGCGTCAGGCTCAGCAGATGGCGGACAAGAACCGCAAGATATTCACCGAGTTCTACGGACTTATCTGAGGAGGAAATGCAATGAACGACAGAGACATCATGGAGAACGTTCTCCTTACCACCAAGGGCGTTTGCGATCTGTATATGCACGGTGCGATAGAATCCTCCACCGACAAGGTGCATCAGGCCTTCAACACGGCGCTCAACGAATCCCTCGCCATGCAGGACAGCATCTACAAGCAGATGCAGGGTCACGGCTGGTACCCCACCGAGCAGGCTGACGCTCAGAAGATCAGCCAGATCAAAAACAAGTTCTCGGCAAGCTGCTGAGAAAATAAACCGCAGTAGTCCTGCGGTTTACATAATATCATGCTCTTTTGATTTTGCCGGGGCTTACGCCGAAGGTGTTCGTAAAGGCACGGTGAAACGCCGAGTAGTCCGCAAAGCCGCATTCGGCGGCGGCTCTGACCGCAGGCACTCCCTCCCGTATGAGTCGGGCAGCCTGATTTAATCGCTTTTGGCGTATGTAGTTATGCACCGTGTAGCCGGTTTGAGATTTGAACAGACGCATGAAATGGTAGCGGCTGAGGAAGCTCATTGCCGCCAGCTCGTCTATGCCGAGGTCGCTTGCGAGGTTTTCATTTATATACGAAAGGACTGCCGCTATCTTTTCGTCGCACTCCGAGCCTTCGTGTACTCTGCCCTCGTCCCCCTGCATGATGCGGTTTAAAAGCACCAAAAGCTGCACCAGCAGCGTCGAGCGCATGATGTCGGCACCGAAACCGCTGTCGGTCACGGACGCTTCAAGTCTTGAAAGCTGCTCCGAGAGCGCAGGTATCTCCTCGGCGCCGGGTCTTAAAAGGCAGTAGCTGCGTTTTTCCGTCTCGGCAAAGCAGTCGGCAAGACCTCCGCTCGGCGCATAGCGCTCCACGGAAGCGGAGTCTAAATAAATGATGATCCTGTCATAAGGCTCCGTCTGGTCTATGAGCGCCTTGTGTATCATGTGGTGGCGGACAAGCAGCACGTCCCACGGCATGAGCCTGTAGGTCGTTCCCTCGACCGTGTAATCGACCTTGCCGGAGAGAAGCACGACGATCTTGTCAAACTCGTGAAAGTGATAGTCCCTCTCCTGCCCCGCCGTGTCGCTGAGGTGGAAGAAGCGGAAATCCTCGTTTAAGTAGCCTTCCCTACTGTATTGAAACCGTTCTGACATTGTTCTGCTCCCGAAATGTTATGTTAATTGATTATAGCGCACAATTTGCAATGTTTCAAGCACAAATGTCAATTTACATGGCAAATATTTCAGAATATAATTTGAGTACAGAATATTTAAAGGGAGAATTGACTATGGCTAAAAAATCCTTTTTTAAAAACTACGGCTTTATAATATTCATGCTGACGGGCATCGTCGCAGGCTGTCTCGTCGGCGCCCTGAAGCCTTCGCTCGGCTCGAAGCTTGCCCCTCTCGGAACCGTGTTTATAAACCTCATGTTCTGCGTCGTCGTACCGATGGTGTTCTGCTCCATAGCCTCGGCGATCTCCAATATGTCGAGTGCAAGGCGTGCGGGCAAGGTCATGGGCATCACTATTGCGACCTTCCTCGTCACCGCAGCCATCGCTGCTGTCATCATGTATCTCGTTGTTCGCTTCTTCCCTGTCGTTACCGGCGATTACAAGGCGACCGAAGGCACCGTTGACTCGACCCTCGGCGTTGCCGATATGATAATAAACTTCTTCACCAAGCCCGACTTTGTCGAACTGCTCAGCCGTAAGGCAATTCTTCCTCTCATTATCGCAGCGGTATTCTTCGGCTTCGGTGTTCAGATGAGCGGCGGTAAGGAGAGCATGGTCGCAAAGCTTCTCGATAACCTGACCTCCTGCCTCATGAATGTCGTAAAGATAATCACCTACTACGCCCCCATCGGCTTCTTCGGTTTCTTTGCTTCTCTCGTGGCTACATACGGTCCCGACCTCATCGGCGACTACAGCCGTACTCTGATAGTTTACTATGTGCTGAGCTTCGTATATATGTTCGTATTCTTCCCGATATACGCCCGCTTCGGCGGCGGCAAGGGTGCGGTCAAGGTCATGTGGAAGCATCTGTTCAGACCTGCTGCGGTCTCCTTCGGCACCTGCTCCTCCGTCGCTACTATTCCCACCAATATGGAGGTCTGCGAGGAGACCGGCGTTTCCAAGGAAATCTCCAACATCGTCGTACCCATCGGCGCAACGATGCACATGGACGGCTCCGCAATGAGCGCTATCATCAAGGTCGCATTCCTGTTCGGTGTATTCGGTCTTGACTTCGGTACGGGTGAAGCAATACTCGCAATAATCGTTGCGGTGTTCTCCTCCGTCGCCATGAGCGGCATCCCCGGCGGCGGCGGTACGGGTGAGCTTGTACTCTGCACTCTGTTCTTCCCCGACCAGCTTGCGATCGCCTTCCCCATAGCTCTTGCAATCGGAAACCTCGTCGATCCTCCCGCAACCATGGTAAACTCCGCAGGTGACTACGTTGCGACCTACATCGTCTCCCGCTTCGTTGAAGGCAAGGATTGGCTTCAGAAAAAGATCGGCGGCAGCAAGGAAGAGCTTGCTTCCAAAGAATAATTTAGTATAACTAATGACAGATAGAGCCTCCGGCATCCGCCGGAGGCTTCTTTGTTTTATTTGTTTTCTCGCTTTTCCATTATAACATATGCCGGGATTTGCATGAGCATGACTGCGATCGGCACGCACAGCAGCGGCAGCGGCAGCCCGCCGAGAGCAACCATCAGTACAGCAATAACATTAAACTGTACAACATCCGATGTTGCAAATTGTGGATTTGCATTGGAGGAAAATGAAGATCTTACAGCTATATACGCAAGCAAAAGACATATAGGAATTACACATAACGGATACACTGCAACGCTCAAAACCGCCGCAAAACTGATCCGCTCATAAAGCTCGGCAATCAAAACCGCTTGCCACACCGCAGCCGTTATAAGCCATATACAGTTAGAACAGCACGCAATTGCAGCTAACTTGTTTTTGATTTCCCAACCCTTCGGTCTCTCGTCCTCACATATGTAATTGCCAAACCTTCTTCCAAGGTAGAGAAGGACGAGATTCAGCAAAAAAGCCAATGCGGCAAAGAATAAATCAGACCCATTCTTATTGGGATGCATTAATATGTATGACAAGCAAAAGAGAAGCAGAATCCATACCGGTAAGGGACCACAAAGCCATGAACCGTAATGTATTATCGGTTTCCCGCATATTCCGCAATGCGAAGAAGCATATCTGAACTCTGTCTCGTAGCTCATCGGCTTATGCCTGTGAGGTCTGTCGTCAAATATTTCGTCGTCAACATGCGCCATACGCCGCCACCTTCTTTCTTATAATTTCTGTCCGTTTTTTCGCTTTACCCTAAACTGCTTTATCAGCACTATCACGCTAAGCCACACGGGTATGGCGTACAGCATTTCAATCGTCGGGACAAACATGCAAAATGCCACTTCGCCGAAATGTGCGGGAGGATAGTAAAGCCACACAGAAACCTCCAAAAGCACGGCTGTCAGTGCGAGCATGACTATAAGCGTTTTCGTTTGCCTCAGAGTCAGTATCTCAACATCCTTTTTGTTTTCCTTTGCAGCCTTTCTCCATCTTTCTACAGCGCCAAGCGCAACGCACAGCGCCACAGTGCATACCACTGTCAGCGCAGTTGCAGGCAACAAACTTATATTTAATTCCGCAAAGGCGGTTCTGCTGTTTGCTAAGCAAAGCGTAGTAAAGACGAAAAAGTGCGCCGACAGCAAAACGATCAATGCGATTTTCAGCAGCTTCCGCAAGATGTCTAAGAGTTTCTTCATATTTCCCTCTCCTTGTGGACGATTTTATCAGCCAAACAACTCATTAAGACCGTGTGCGTCAAACATCTCCTTCGGGTGCGCATACAGATCCTCGTCGTAGACGACTGCGAGCCGGACTGTCTGCGTCGCTTCATCCGCAGTCCAAAAGGCGGTCAAGCCCCTGCCGCTGCCGATCTTACTCACATTGCACGGAACATCGGCGTCGGCACTGTCGGCGTGAGCCTCAAGGCGCTGCACCTCCGCTTCAAAAGCCGCCACATTCTCAAACTTCATCTCCGAATATATGTGGAAGCAGTCGAGCGACGGAGTGTACTCATAGCTGTAATTCACAAGCTCGTAGTCCGACGCCGAAGGCATCAGCGTCTGAGCATCCGAGCGCTGCATCTCCTCGCTCACATATTCGTCGTACACACCGCAGTCGGCAAGGTCGTCCGTGTGAGAGGTGACCGCTCCCATCAGCGTGAAGAAGCCTATCGGGATGAGTACGACCGTAGAAATGAGTGTGACCAAAAACGGCAGGAACACCCCTTCGCCGTTTTTGAGACGGCGCACCGCAAGGACGATCATGGCGCCGGGCAGCAGAAGTCCGCACAGAACGCACAGGATCACCGGCAAAGCGCTGCTGATTTTGAGATAGTCAAGCGTGAAAACTCCGGTTTGAATGAGGAGCCTTACGAATATGTATATCGGGACGAGCATAAGCAGCAGCTCCGCAATTCGCAGTACGGTTTTTAGAGTCTTTGTCATTTTATCTTTCCCCTTTCTATTGGGCTTGTGCGGCACAGCCTCCAAGCGTCAAGCCGTAATAGTATTGCCCGCAAGCAGATAACACAGAATAAAAACTGAGGCTGCAAAAACTAACACAGCAATTATTTTTATGACTGTTGCAGAAAATTTGATTTCTACCGCTCTTCCGAGCAGCATAAGCAGCACGGCAGCTACAAAGTTTATTAGAACGATTATATACTGAAATTGTATACTGAGCTCTCCGCCGTTAGAAAAATAGTCTATAAATCCCGCAATCTGCCCAACGGTAACGGTTGCCGCAAAAAGCACGGC
>CAVDMS010000046.1:0-412 GCA_963610045.1 Bacteroidaceae bacterium | reverse complement strand
GCGTATATTAAAACCTTCTTATTTTCTTTCACTCACGGTTTTCCTTTCCGTCATCATCTTCGGTGCCTGTCCACTCGGCAGAGCATTTTAAAATAATATAGCTTGCCAAGCCTCGACCTGTTGGAATTGCCGCAAATGCGATCAGCACCACCAACACGCCGAGCGCTATTTTTATCCAAAGCTCCGGCAAACTCGCTCTCGTGCTTTCAAGACGGACCGCCAAGAACGCCGCCGCTATAAATGCAAGCGGTATAAACAGCGTAATTGCAAGCGAGAGAGCGGACTCTTTGATGTTTACTCTGCGGTCGTTTTTGACGTCTATCGCACATCCGCATTTTCGGCAGCGGCGGTTTTTATGAATCGACTCGCTGTTTTTCGAGAATGCATACTTCATGCACTCTTTCAGTGTGAG
>CAVDMS010000045.1:0-12574 GCA_963610045.1 Bacteroidaceae bacterium | reverse complement strand
GCCGACACGTCCGGACTTCGAGACGATCTTTTTGGAGGAGGACAAGCTTTTGGCGGTCATTCCCGAAGATCACCCGCTCGCCGACTGCGAAAAGTTCCCCATTGCGGCGCTGTGCGACGGTCCCTTTATACTGCTTGAGAAGGGCGAAAACTCCGAGGTCTCGGAGATATTCCGGCGCTGCGGCTTGACGCCGAAGGTGCATTTCACCACATGGGACGACTTTTCCATCATGTCGATGGTCGAAAGCGGGCTGGGCGTCGGCATCCTGCCGCAGCTCATTTTAAGACGCACGCCGTACAGGATACTCACAAAGGAGCTGGACGTTCCGGCGTACCGCAGCATCGTCCTTGCGATGAGAAGCAAAAAGACCGCCTCCCTTGCGGTAAAGCGGTTTATAGAATATTTGCAGTACAGATAACAAAACCAAAAAACAGCAAAGCTCCCACGGCTGCGCCGTGGGAGCTTTGCTTTGGTTCTTTGAAGGGTTGTAATATAAGAGAGGAAGTAAAGAAACACACCTGATCTACTTGGTATTTAAGGGGTTACAGAATCACTGGATCTCCAGTCTCCTCGTGGGAGGAGTTTCGGGGGTCTTGCTCGGCATCGTCAGAGTGAGGATGCCGTCGGCATAGGATGCGTTGATCGCTTCGGTGTCAATGCCCTTGACATTGAAGCTGCGGCTGTAGGAGCCGTAGAAACGCTCTCTGCGCACATAGTTGCGCTCCTTGTCCTCGTCCTCGCTTTCGTCCTTGTGTTCGGCTGCGATGGTGAGGCAATCCTTGTCGATGTCGATGCTGATGTCTTCCTTCTTAAAGCCGGGAAGCTCAGCGGTGAGGGTGTACACTCCGTCCTTTTCGGTGATGTCGGTGCGGAATGCGTTCAGATTTGTATCGTTCCAGAAGCTGCGGCTCATTTCCTCCAGCTCACGGAAGGGGTTGTAAGCTACTACACGGCGATGACCGTAAGGCATAATTTCAAACATAATAGATACCTCCTAAAATATTGGGGAAAGCTAAATCTTGATTTAAGATTTATAACTTTCGTTTCTTGTTGTATATAAAATACTATATAATTATGAACAAATATAGTGTTTTATATGAATAAACTATGAATTTTAGCACTCAGCGCATAGGAGTGCTAAAATATTTTGCGAATACAAAAAAGCTGCGTCACACTTTAAGTATGACGCAGCTTTTTTATCTTATTCATTTTATTCGCCTTTTTTGTTGAGCGCCTTGTGCTTTATAAGCACATACGCAACGAGCGCAAGTGCGCCGGCGGTTATCGCAATGCAGGTGTAGACTACCGCATCGTTGTAGGTTGAGGTAACGGTGATCGCCTGCTTCGGTCTTTCGGGGATCGGGGTCGCATCCGGATCCTCCGCCTTATCGCTCGGCACGGGCTCCGCCGGCGTCGGCTCCTCAGGGTCCGTCTCAACAAATGCGGGAGCGCCGTTTTCGTCATACAGCTCCGACATCAGAACCCAACCGTTAAAGAAGGTCGGCACACCCTGCTCATCGGTCCCGTTCGGCACGGAGACCTTGCCCCACGGTGTTCCTTCCATATACGAAACACGGTAGTTTACCACCATCTTCGTTCCGTTCGGCACGATCATATATCCGTCCTCGACCACACATTCGGGGGTCACCCAAAGGACAACGTAGTCCTTTTCGTTTGAATGTGCAAAGTAGGTGCAATTGTCGGGGACCTGATTTTCCGGGTTATCCCACGGCGACTCGCCGATAACGTCAATTGCGGCAAAGGCGGCAGGCGCCACGGTAATGCACAAGACAACGATCATAAGCAGTGCAGCAAAGCGTTTAATCATGGTATTTCCTCCTGCGTAATGACAGCGCTCACATTGTAGCATAAGCTTTCGCAAAAGAAAAGACTAATTTTATCAATAAATGTTCCCTTAGGCGCTTTTAAAGCACTTTTGCGAGAAAATCCTTGAGCCTCTCGCTCTTGGGAGAGTCAAAGATTTCCTGCGGAGTACCCTCCTCGATGAGGTGACCGTCCGCCATGAACAGCACCCTCGTGCCGACCTCACGGGCAAACGCCATCTCGTGCGTCACGACCGCCATGGTCATGCCCTCGTTTGCCAGCTCCTTCATAACGTCAAGCACCTCGCCGACCATTTCCGGGTCAAGGGCGCTCGTCGGCTCGTCGAACAGCATGACGTCCGGCTCCATCGCCAGCGCACGCACTATTGCGACACGCTGCTTCTGACCGCCAGAGAGCTGCGACGGGTAGGCGTCCGCACGGTCGGAAAGTCCGACCCTGCGCAGCAGCTCAAGCGCCTTGCTCTCGGCCTCCTCACGGCTCTTGCCGCAGAGCTTCATCGGCGCAATGGTCATGTTTTTCAGTATCGTCATGTTGGGGAACAGGTTGAAGTGCTGGAAAACCATGCCCATCTTCCTGCGGTGCATATTTATGTTGCACTTGGGGTCGGTGATGTCCTCGCCCTCAAAGAGAATACTGCCGCCGGTGGGTATCTCAAGCAGGTTAAGGCTGCGAAGGAAGGTGGATTTGCCCGACCCGGAGGGTCCGATTATGACCACGACCTCGCCTTTTCTGATGACGGTGTTTATGCCGTCAAGCGCTTTTATCTCGCCGCCGTGGAAGTGCTTTTCGAGGTTTTTTACCTCGATTATGACGTCTCCCTTAACGCTCACTGCTGCGCAGCCTCCTTTCAAGCTTTCCTACAAGCCATGTAAAGAACATTACCATCACGAGGTAGACGATCGCCACCGCAATGAGCGGCATGAACGGAGAATAGGTCGCACCCCTTATGATGTCGCCGCCCTTCGTGAGATCCTGTATCGCAACGTAGCCCGCAACGGAGGTCTCCTTGAGGAGGCTTATAAATTCGTTTGCCAGCGTCGGCAGCACGTTTTTGAACACCTGCGGCACAACGACGTAGCGCATGGTCTGAACGTAGTTAAAGCCCAGGGAGCGTCCCGCCTCGAACTGTCCGACGTCGATGGACATGATGCCGCCTCGGACTATCTCGGCAACGTAAGCGCCGGAGTTTATGCCGAAGGCAAGCATCGCAATGCCCAAGGCGTTTCGGGAGCTTGCAAATATAATATAGTAGATTATCATAAGCTGCACGACGACTGGGGTACCCCTGATGACGGTGAGGTACACCTTGCATATCGCATTGGCAAAGCCGAGGAAGAACTTGCCGATGCCGGGACGCATGGTCTCGTGGTTCTTATCCCAGCTTGAGCGCACCGCCGCCACGACGATGCCTATCGCAATACCGATAAGGCAGGCGACGGCCGTGATCTGCAGCGTGCTTAAAAGTCCGTCGGCAATGAAGCGCCAACGCTCCCCGTCTATGAAATTTGTTATGAATTCGGCTTTGACTTCTTCAAACCATTCGCTCATATATCTATCTCCTTCTGCGCAAGAAAGGCAGGGGCGTTACGCCCCCGCCTTGCCGTGCAAATGTTGGGATCAGTCGGCGTTTATGTACTTTGCGACGATCTTAGCGACGGTACCGTCGGCGATCAGCTCCTGCAGAGCCTTATTGACGTCGTCGGCTATCTCGCTGTCCTTTGCGAATGCGATCGCATAGTCCTCGTTTACATACTCGCTGTCGAGTATCGTAAGGCCGTCGTTTTTCGCAACGAATGCCTTTGCAGGCTCGTTGTCGATGATGACGCAGTCGATCTTATCGGAGAGCAGAGCCGCAATTGCGTCGGCGCCTGCGGGGAATGCCTGAACGTGATCTTCGCCGAAGCCACCGTTTTCAACGGTGTCGGAGGAGTAGATGTAGCCGGTGGTGCCGACCTGGCAGCCGATCTGGATGTCCTCGCCCGCTTCGATCTTTGCAAGGATGTCGTCGGCAGAGGTGATGTCGCTGCCTTCGGGAACGATGATGACCTGAACGCCGGTGCAGTAGCTGTCGGAGAACTTGACCTGCTTCTCACGGTCGGGGGTAACGGAAAGTCCCGCCATGCCCATGTCCGCCTTGCCGGAAGCAACGGAGGAGATGACCGCATCGAATGCCATGTCCTGGATCTCAAGCTCCATGCCGAGCTTGTCGGCTATTGCCTGAGCGATCTCAACGTCGATACCGACCATGTCTTTGCCTTCGTAGTACTCATAGGGAGGGAAGGTGGCGTTGGTCGCCATAACGAGAGTTTTCTTTTCGTCGCCGTTGTCGCCGCCGGAGCAAGCGCACAGTGCGAACACACAAACAAGTGCAAGGATAAGTGCAACAATTTTCTTCATCTTTATTTACCTCATTCAAAATAATTAAACATTCACAACAGCGCTTGCTGATGACAGTGGCTATATTAGCACCGATATTCACCGATGTCAAGCATTTTTGAAAAAATATTCGCAAAAATTTTGATTTTTTTCGTTTTTAATGAATATTATTCATTATCGCATGAATATTCGCTGTAATTTTAAATAATTGCATAAAATGAGGCAGGCATTTTTGTGTAGTATGCGGCGGCGTTTGTTATAATCTCACAAATACGTCACCGCTTTTTTATGAAAGCTGCAAAAGAAAACAGCAAAAATGCAACGATATTCACCGCAACGACGCTTGCGCCGCTCGGCAGCTCAAAGGCAAAGGATGCGGTCATTCCGAGAACAAAGCAAAGGACCGCCAAAGCGCCGGAGCAGATAACGACCGACTTAAAGCTGCGGCACAGGCGCATGGAGCTGAGCGCCGGAAACACGATGAGGCTCGATATGAGCAGCGCTCCCATCATCCTCATGCCCAGCACGACCGTCACCGCCGTCAGCACGGCAATGACGCTGTTATAAAGCTCCGCCTTCGTCCCCGTCGCCCTCGCAAAATCCTCGTCGAAGGTGACGGCGAATATCCTCGGATACAAAAACACGAACATACACAGAACGACGACCGACAGCACGATACTCAAAACGGCGTCGTCGCCGCTCAGCGACAGGATGCTGCCGAACATATAGCTCGAAACGTCGGCATTCATGCCCGTCGTGACGCTGATGACGATAACGCCCACGGCAAGTGCGCTGCTGGATATGAGCGCAATGGCGGCGTCGCCGTTTATCCGGCTGCTCTTATTGATGCGCAGCAGCAGGAACGCAGCCAGCACGACGACCGGCACCGCAAGCGCAAGCGGTGCGATATTCAGTGCGGCGGCAAGCGCAAGCGCACCGAAGCCGACGTGCGACAGTCCGTCGCCTATCATCGAAAAGCGCTTGAGTACGAGCGACACGCCCAAAAGCGCTGCGCACAGCGACACGAGTATGCCGACTATGAGCGCCCTCACCATGAACTGGTAGGACAGCATTTCCCCGATAATCCCGCTCACAGCGTACCACCTCCCAAAAGTCTGCGCACATGGTCGCTTTTGCGATACTCCTCCACGCTGCCGAAAAAGAGCTGCCCGTGTCCGAGGTGCAGGATGTGCGTTGCGTAGCGCACCGCCTCGTGTACGTCGTGCGTGACCATGATGACGCTTATTTTGTCGCAGAGGTTTATGAGCTTGATGAGGTTGTACATCTCGTTTGCGGCGTTCGGGTCAAGCCCGGTGACGGGTTCGTCGAGCAGCAGGAGCTTTTTCGTTGCGCACATGGCTCTTGCAAGCAGCACCCTCTGCTGCTGTCCGCCGGAAAGCTCCATGTAGCAGCGGTCTTTAAGCTCCTCGATGCCCATGCGTTCAAGGTTCTCACTCGCTGCTTCCCTGTCCGCACGGCTGTAAAACAGGCGGTGTCCCATGCCGCTTATGCGCCCGGACAGCACCACCTCGCCGACGCTTGCGGGGAAGTCACGCTGTATCCCCGTCTGCTGCGGCAGGTAGCCGATCTCGTTTGCTTTAAGTCCGTCGCCGAAAACGATCTCGCCCTCGCTCGGCTCTTTAAGTCCGAGGATGCCCTTCATAAGCGTCGATTTGCCGGAGCCGTTTTCTCCGACTATGCACAGGTAGTCGCCGGCATTCACGGAGAAATTCACCCCCGAAAGCACGGTCTCCCCGCCGTAGGCAAAACCGACATCCTTGCAGCAAAGCTGTGCCATCAGCCAAGCGCCTCCTTTAACGATCTAAGATTTATCTCCATAAGGTCCAAATATCCGAGTCCCGCCTCAAACTGCTCGGCGGTGACATTGTGAACTGAGTAAAACGGGAGCTTTTTGCAGCCCGTTTCCTCGCAGATGACGTCCGCCATCTTCTGATTTGAAAATTCCATATACAAGACTGCCGGCAGCTTTTCGTCTCTCACCTTGTCGATCAGAAACGCAACGGTCTTTGCCGAAGGCTCCGTCTCCCCGGAGCAGCCGGGGAAGGCTGCAAAGTAGTCAAGCCCGTACTCCAGCGTGAAGTAGCGCATGGGGAATCTGTCCGCAAAGACAAGCACGTCGTGCTTTGCGTTTGCGACGGTGCGCCGAAACTCCGAGTCAAGCTCCGCAAGCCTTGCACGGTACGCATCGCAGTTTGCACGGAAGTAGGTTGCGTCGTCGGGCGAGAGCTTACAAAGCTCGTCGCATATGGCGCTCACGATGACAGCGGCGTTAACGGGCGAGGTCCAGACGTGTTCGTCCAGCTCCTCTTCGTCCTCCTCGCCACGGACGTACATCCCTTCCTTTTCCTCCTCGGCGACGGTCTCCACGCAGTCCATCATAACGAGCCTGCGCTCGATGCCGCCGTCACGGTAGAGTCTCTCCGCCCAAGCCTCGGACTCACCGCCGTTGCAGATGAAAAGGTCGCAGCTTTCGATGCTGAGTATCTCCTTCGGCGTCGGCTCAAAGGAGTGCGATTCCGCTCCCGGCTTTATGAGGAGCAGTATCTCCGCCCTGTCTCCGGCGACCGCCCTTGCAAAGTCGTATGCCGGAAAATCAGTGCATACTATGCTGAGCTTATCGGGGTCATGCTCCGTTTCGGCGGCGGTACAGGCGCACAGCAGCGGCAGCGGCAGCAGCAGCGCCGCAGCGAGAAGCCCCGCAAGCGTTATTCTGATCGTTTTGCACATTTTGCACACCTTCCGTACAGCATACTGAGTCCGTCGTCGATGACGACGCCCGCAGAGCGGCAGAGCGCAGCCTGCGCCTCGCCGTCAAGATGCAGCAGAGCGCCGCAGTCAAGGCACTTAAAGTGCAGATGCTCGCAGCAGCAGCTTGCGCCCGCCAGCTGATAAAGCGCCTTGCCGCTTTCCGACGCAAAGCGCCGCACAAGCCCCTCGTCGCACAGGCTTTTCATCTGCCTGTACAGCGTGCTTTTTCCCGGAGCCGAAGCGCCGAGCGCCGACATGATCTCGTCAATGCTCAGCCTGCTCTCGGCATTATCCGCAAGGCAGTCAAGAAGCTGTCTTCTCGCCTTAGTCTGATAGTTCATGGTAAAGCCTCCAATTTGAGAATCATTCCCGAATTGCCTTGACAGCATACAGCGCATCTCGGCTTTTGTCAAGAAAATTTCGCAAAAGAAAACCGACCTGTTACGGACAGGTCGGTTTTCTCGGTTTAATTTTCAGTTCATAAGCGCTGCGGCGGCGGTGCCGAGCAGCGTCAGGTTCTCGCCCGTGACAAAGCGGTAGCGGCGCTCCATGATCTCGCCCGCAAAAATGTCCATATGCTTTGTAAGCTCCGGCACGAAGAGTGCGCTTTTGTTAAACAGCGAACCGTCCGCTGCGATGTTCAGCGGCTTTTCCCTGCCCTGCCCCGTGAGCAGCATGATGCCGCACAGCTCGGCTGCGGCACAGCGTGCCGCACGGTCGAACAGTTCGTTGATTATGTAAACCAAATTGACCTTGTCCTCCGCCGAAAAGCCCTTGGGGAATCTGCCTCTGCCCCACTTGTCTATCGTCGGGGTCGTGACCTCGGTCATCCTTTCGATGACCGCCGAGGCATAGTCGGAGAATATGCCTTCCCTTGCCGCCGCCTTCATTATATACATACACAGCATACCGAGGTAGCGCCCGGAACACATCTTCTCGCCGACGTAGTAGCCCGTGTCGGGCAGGTCCTCGTCCATCGCAAGGTCGATGCTGCCCCGTGCAAAGCCGCTAAAGGAGCCGGATTCGAGGTTCACGAGCATTTTCCCGCTCCCTATTGGCAGCTTCGGAATGCCGGCAGCGTCCAAAACGCAGCAGGTGTTAAGCCCCGTTCCGGCGATAAGCCCCGCATAGCCGTCGCAGTCCTTTGTCCCGTGCATCGCAGCGCCGCCAAGCAGCACGGCGGGAGTGTCGTTTAAAACGACGACCTTCTTTTCCGCACATCCGAGAGTGTGCAGCGCAGCGGCAAGGTCCCTGCCGGGAAAGCGCCCCTCGGCACCCTCTATCTTCACCTGCTTTGTAAGCCCCAGCACCCGACTGTCAAGGTCGCTCCCCGCCTCCGCAGGGTAGGAAAAGCAAAAGCCTATCGCATCGGCGGCATCCGCAAAGGGGCGCAGCTCCTGCGCAAGGGTCGAGATAAACTCCTCCCACGCAATGGGGGCCTCCGAGCCGGGCATGGGCAGCTGCTTTAGGCTCTCGATACAGGGTTTGCCGCCTTTAAAGCTCACCGACGAGAGTCTGAGATTCGTCCCCCCGGCGTCGATGACCGCAGCGGCACCGCTTTGCGGCATCCTGCCGGGCGCTTTAAGGTAGGTCGGTATCATGGGCAGCTCGTCCTGCTTACCGGAAAGTCCCGCTCTCGCCTTTTCGCAAAAGGCGGCGGCGCAGTCGTAAAGCGAGACGGCGTCGGCATTCATGCCGCAGCCTATCATAAATTCCGCAATTTTTAGCATAATCTCTCCTGTTCGGACATTAGGAATATCCGGCGGCAAGCGCCGCCGGATATGTCATACCGTAGTTTACTTCTTTACCGCTTCGACGACGCCCTCCGCAAGACCGGCAATGCCCTGAATCTCACTGGGGATAATGATCTTCGTCGCCTGACCGTTTGCGGCGGCTGCAAAGGCTTCGAGCGCCTTAATCTTCAGCACGGCCTCGCTCGGGCAGGACTCGTTTATGAGCCTGATACCCTCTGCGGTAGCGGTCTGAACCTTGAGTATTGCTTCGGCTTCGCCTTCCGCCTCAAGGATCTGCTGCTGCTTCTTTGCGTCTGCACGGAGGATGGCGGATTCCTTTTCGCCTTCGGCTTCAAGGATCGCCGCACGCTTCTCGCCTTCCGCACGGAGAATCGCCTCACGGCGTTCACGCTCCGCCTTCATCTGCTTTTCCATCGCAGACTGGATCTCTCTCGGCGGGAGGATGTTCTTAAGCTCGACACGGTTCACCTTGATGCCCCACGGATCGGTGGCCTCGTCAAGGATGGTACGCATCTTGCCGTTTATGAGGTCACGACTGGTAAGGCACTGGTCAAGCTCCAGGTCGCCGATGATGTTACGCAGCGTGGTTGCGGACAGGTTCTCAATTGCTATCATGGGATGCTCGATACCGTAGGTATAGAGCTTAGGGTCGGTTATCTGGAAGTAGATGACCGTGTCTATCTGCATGGTGACGTTATCCTTGGTGATAACGGGCTGAGGCGGGAAGTCTGCGACCTGCTCCTTGAGCGAAATGGTCTTTGCGACCTTCTCAAAGAAGGGGATCTTGACATGGATGCCGGTGCCCCAGGTGGTCTGATACTTGCCCAGACGCTCGATGATCATAACTTTGCTCTGCTGTACAACTCTTATGTTGCGTGCAATGACGATCAGCACAAGAGCGATCAGCACAACGGCAATCAAGCCGCCGTCGGTCAAAAAGTCCAAAAATCCGTCCATAAGTTTCCTCCTTAGTTATTAAGAGCCGCAGTCTCGGCGGCCTTTGCTACAATAAGCTTAACGCCCTCTATGCGTTCCGCAATGACGGTCTGCCCGACCTCGATAACCTCATCGTCATCGCTCCTTGCGGTCCATGTCTTGCCGTCAACGTAGACGGCGCCGGTGCCGTTAATATTGTCGATGCTCTCTGTTACCTTGCACTCCTTGCCGATGAGCGCATCGGCGTTCGTGGGTTGGATCTTTCCGTTGACGTACTTTTTAACGAGCGGTCTCGTAAAGTACAGCGTAAGCGCCGAAACGACAAGAAACAGCGTGATCTGAAGCCAAAGCGCCGCATCCAGAAGCTCTGCGATAAGCGCCGCAAGCGCTCCGAGCGCAAACCAGATCGACGTAAGCCCCACGGTGATCGCCTCAAACGCCGCAAACACGACGACGGCAATGAGCCATATAACTGACATACTCATATGCTCCACCTCCTGGTTGATTTTATTCTACTATACACTCGTCATTTTTTCAACAGGAAACTTGCGGTGTGGCGTCATGTGGGGTAAATTGTTGTGCATTGTGTGCATTATCGCTTTCTTTACGCAATAACGCTTTACATTTAGAAAGAATTGATGTATTATATCATCAACTAAAGCGTTGAAGTGAAGCGCTTAAACGGAGGACCTTACCAATGAACAAGCAAAGCAGAAAGCCTCGCAACACCGATATGTACAAGGCTATACTCACGCTTCGCAGCGTTGAGGAATGTATGGACTTTTTTGACGATCTCTGCACCGTCACCGAAATACAGGCTATGGAGCAGCGTTATCAGGTCGCTGTCTGCCTCAGCAAGGACATGAAGTACAACGACATTCTTGCCGAGACCGGCGCTTCAAGCGCAACGATAAGCCGTGTCAATCGCTCTCTCAAGTACGGCAAGGACGGCTACGAGATTGTGTTTGACCGCATGGAGAACGCCGGGGAATGAGTGCCTCCTACGGTCCTCTCGCCTTTTGGTACGACAGGCTGACGCTCGATATTCCATACGAGGCGTTTGCCGATTTCTACGAGAGGGAGTTTTCCGCAGACGGCGGAGAGTTTAAGATCCTGCTCGACCTGTGCTGCGGTACGGGTACGCTCACTTGGCTCCTCGCAGAGCGGGGATATGAAATGATCGCGGCGGACGCATCACCCGATATGCTCATGCAGGCGGCTTCAAAGGCCGTCGAGGTGTCGGTCCCGCCGCTGTTTCTGTGTCAGGATGCGTCGGGTCTCGATCTGTACGGGACGGTCGATGCAGCCGTCTGCTCGCTCGACGGTATGAACTACATCCCGGAGTCCGAGCTGCCGGAGGTTTTTCACAGGCTGCACCTTTTTGTGCGCCCCGGCGGGCTTCTGATCTTCGACATCAAAACGCCGGAGTGGTTTAAGTCCGTTGACGGCAGCGTTTCCGTCGATGAGACGGAGGATATGCTCTGCCTGTGGCGTGCCGAATTTGACACGGAGGAAAATGCGATATGCTACGGCATGGACATTTTCTCGAAGTCCGGCAGACTCTGGCGCAGAGACAGCGAGGAGCACATCGAATACGCTCACTCGCCGGAGCGCCTTGCGGAGCTTCTCGAAAAAGCAGGCTTTGAAAATGTGCGCCTCTGCCCCGACTGCCCGCAGTCGGACGGCGGCAGACTGTTTATCACGGCAAAAAGAAACGGAGTTTAAAATGGACAGAATACTAAGGGCAACCGCTGCCGACGGCTTTGTCAAGATGTCGCTCGTCAGCGCCAAGGATACCGTGCAGAGGGCGAAGGAGATACATCGCTGCACCCCCACCGCAGCTGCGGCGCTCGGCCGCAGCCTGTGCGCCGCTTCCCTGCTCGGCAACATGATGAAGGAGGAGGACGCTTCTCTCACCGTCCGCATAAACGGCGGCGGCAGGATCGGCAGCGTCATCGCCGTGTCCGACTCGTCCGGCTGCGTGAGAGGCTATGTGACGGATCCCACCGTCGATCTCCCCCTGAGAGCCGACGGCAAGCTCGACGTCGGCGGCGCCGTCGGTCGTGACGGATACTTCACCGTCAGCCGTGACCTCGGTCTGCGTGAGCCGTACATCGGCTCCGTGCGTCTCGTTTCCGGCGAAATTGCCGAGGATCTGGCGGCATATATGCTCGAAAGCGAGCAGATACCCTCCGCCTGCGCTCTCGGTGTTCTGATCGACACCGACCTCAGCGTCAAGGCGGCGGGCGGCTTTATCGTGGAGCTGATGCCCGGTGCGCCGGAGGAGTACATCGACGTCCTCGAAAACAACATTTTTATGATGGATCAGCTCACCACCGTTCTGTCCGAGGACGGCGAGGAGGAGGTTTTCCGTCAGGTCCTGCGGGGCATGGAGTACCACCTCGTCGGCGAGGAGCCGATAGAGTATAAGTGCTATTGCAGCCGTGAGCGTGTTGAGGCGGCGCTCATCAGCGTCGGTGAGGACGAGCTGCGGGATATGGCGGAGTCGGGTGAGCCTGTCGAGATGAGCTGCCAGTTCTGTGACAGCGTTTATCGCTTCGATGCGGAGGATATTAAAGCGCTGCTTATTAAATCGTCTCAAAACGCCGAAGAAAATGAAAATTAAAGGTTGACAATTTATGATGCGTTTAGTATAATAAACAAGCCGCTAAGCGAGGGAGCATAGCTCAGCTGGTTAGAGCACCTGCCTTACAAGCAGGGGGTCATTGGTTCGAGTCCAATTGTTCCCACCATAGTATACGCCTCTGTAGCTCAGTAGGTAGAGCAGCGGACTGAAAATCCGCGTGTCGTTGGTTCAACTCCGACCGGAGGCACCATTTGCGGGCATAGCTCATCCGGTAGAGCGCCACCTTGCCAAGGTGGAGGTAGCGAGT
>CAVDMS010000044.1:0-12898 GCA_963610045.1 Bacteroidaceae bacterium | reverse complement strand
TGACTTTTGAACCCTTTTTCGGTGCTTATTTTAGCATAAGCTTTGTTCTTACATTGTTTAATTTTCAAGGTACACTCGCTGCCTCAACCGGCAGCTTATTTACTTTAGCACAGCGGAACTCATTTGTCAAGAACTTTTCGGGAAATAATTTAAAATTTTCCGACCGCTTTTGATGTCGTGCTTTCCGCGAAGTGCTTTGTTAGAATACCATTCTTGTCGGTCTTTGTCAACAGTTTTTTGCCTGTTTTTTCGGATTATTTTGCGAAATCAAGGTATTGTGCACCAAATTTGTCCGACGCACAAAATGTCGTTTCGGCTTACTTCAGGATCTCTATCCCCAACTCGCCGACAACGGGCAGCGGTTCGCTCTTTTTCGCAACGGCTGCTTTTGCGCCGATAAATGCAAGAACCAGAAGTACAGCTCCCGCCAAGCTCTTTATCGGCTTCCCGAGAAGGGGCATTTTTCCTACGAAATCGACGGCGATATTGAGCAGGAACAGGATGCAAGCCTGATTTGCGTGGTAGCGAACTATATCGAACTCGTTATACTTAAAATAGGTATATAGGAACGCAGGCCCGAGGTAGCTCGCAGCGGCGATCCAACCGGAGTTGTCGTGCGGCGGAAGTCCGGCGTCTCCGTCCTTTTTGCCGGGGAACTCGTTCACCACGGTGTCCATCACCTGCTGAAGGTAGTTTATATAGGGGTTGTCCTTAAACATGGGATCATCAGCTTCGGGCTTCCATCCGCAGGCAATGCACATTCTGCCGCCGTCGGGGATATACGCTCCGCATTCCGGGCAATGAGTCATACTTTTAGTCCTTTCTATGTACCGGCTCACGCCGTTATTAAGAGTAGTATAGCCCAAAGCGTCGCAAATTTCAAGTCATGCACAGAATCTGTGGCTGCCTATCACGACCATGAGCGGTCTTGACCATATCCATTTGCTCGTCGCCGTTGCCGGATTGAAGTAATATATGGCGCCGCCTGTGGGGTCCGAGCCTGCCAGCGCCTCCCGTGCGGCTCTGTATGCGCTTTCCGAGATCGGCTGGTCAAACTGCCCGTCGTCAAGGCAGGAAAAGGCTCCCGATTGATATATAACACCGGAGAGACTGTTCGGGAACGAGGGGTGGTCTATTCTGTTCAAAACGACCGCTCCGACTGCGACCTGCCCCATATACGGCTCTCCCCTCGCCTCTGCCGAGATGAGTCTTGCGAGCAGGTAAACGTCGCCCTCCGAAGCTCCGCCGCTGCCGGACGATGCTTCGTATATTCCGAGTGCCGCCAGCGTCTCCTTGCCCGCCTTGCCGTCAACGGTGAGACCGTTATTGCTTTGGAAGTAGCGCACCGCCTTTTCGGTTCGACTGCCGTACACGCCGTCGACCTCGCCCTCGTAGTAGCCCCAACTTTTGAGTCTATTCTGTATTTCCTTAACGGTGTCGCCGCTTGAGCCTCGTTTATACGATTCCGCCTTCGCCGATTGCGCAAGTGCAATGATGAGAAAGTTCACGGCAAAGATAAGCAGCACCGCCAACACAATCTTTTTTTGCTTAACGCTCATAAATATCACTCCTGACTGCGGATATTCTGTGCGCAGCGGGCGCAAAATATGCAAAAACCGCCGGACGAATGTCCGACGGTTTCGCTTTTTGAAAAATTATTTCTTTTTAAGAACCGCAACGGGGTTGTGGATCTTGATGATGTGACGGGGGCAAATGTCTGCACAGTGACCGCACTGTACGCACTTGGACACGTCGATCATCGCGAGGCTGTCCTTGACGACGATAGCGTCAACAGGGCATTCCTTCTGGCACTTCATGCAGCCGATACAACCGGCTTCGCAGATCTTGTTGACCGCTGCGCCCTTATCGTGGCTTGAGCAGGCAACCATGACGTGCTGATCATAGGGAATGAGCTTGACGATCTTCTTGGGGCAGGCATTGACGCAGGCGCCGCAGCCGACGCACTTCTCGCGATCGACCTTTGCAACGCCGTCAACTATGTTCATTGCGCCGAACTGGCAGGCGTTTGCGCAGTTGCCGAGACCTATGCAGGCAAAGCGGCAGTCCATATTGCTCTTGCCGCCGAACAGCATTGCTGCCTGGCAGTTCTGAGGTCCGTTGTAGTTGAAGCGCTTGACGGCGTGACCCTCGGTGCCGGAGCAGGGAACGAATGCGACCATCTTCTCGGCATCGCCTGCGGCAACGCCCATGATCTCGCCGATCTTTGCGGCAGCTTCCGCGCCGCCGGCAACACACTTGTTAACGGGAGCTTCGCCCTTTGCGACCGCAGCGGCGTAGCCGTCACAGCCGGGGTATCCGCAGCCGCCGCAGTTTGCGCCCGCGAGACACTCACGAACGGCTTCCTGCTTGGGGTCTACTTCAACGTAGAATATTTTGGATGCGAATGCGAGGATGGCACCGAAAATGCCGCCCATTGCGCCGAGAACGAGCACGGCGAGGAGAACAGAAGTAAAGTCCATATTACTACCTCCTTAAAGCGGGATCTTCATGCCGCTGAAGCCCATAAAGGCAAGAGCGAGCAGAGCCGCAGACACGAGGCAGATCGGGAAGCCTTCAAAGCACTCGGGGTATTCCGCATGATCGATGCGCTCACGCACGGATGCAAACAGAACGATAGCCACGAGGAAGCCGAGACCGCCGAACACGCCGTAGAGGGTGGACTGGATGAAGTTGAAGCCGTACTGGACGTTGAGAAGAACAACGCCGAGAACCGCACAGTTGGTGGTGATAAGGGGCAGGTAAATGCCCAGTGCGGAGTACAGAGACGGGATCGCCTTCTTGAGGAACATCTCAACGAACTGAACCAGAGATGCGATGATGAGGATGAAAGCGAGGGTCTCAAGGAACTGGAGATTCAGCGGGACGAGTATGTAGATGTCCACGATGTAGCAGATCGCAGAAGCAAGACCCATAACGAAGGTGACCGCAAGACCCATGCCTATCGCAGTATCAACCTTGGAAGAGCATCCGAGGAAGGGGCAGCAGCCCAAAAACTGCGAGAAGATGAAGTTGTTTATAAGTATTGCGGTGAGGGCTATGGTAATAATGGAAGCATCTGTTGTCATTATTTTTCAGCCTCCTTCTTTGCTTTCTTGTCGGCAGACTTCTTGAGTGCGTACTGCATTACGGCAATAAGGCAGCCGAGAGTGAGGAAGCCGCCGAAGGGCATGGTGAGGATCATTGCACCCTGATAGTTTGCACCGAACACTGCGATGCCGGAGCCGGTACCGTCAAGGGTAAGGCCCTTGGCTGCATCAATAAGACCGCCGCCGATGGTGCCGAAGCCGAGAAGCTCACGGATGAGGCACATGATGATAAGCACGACGGTGTAGCCGAGACCCTGGAAGATGCCGTCGAAGAAGGATGCTGCGACGGTGTTCTTCTGGCAGAACGCTTCGGCACGGCCGATGATGATGCAGTTAACGACGATCAGGGGGATGAACACGCCCAGAGCCTCGCTCAGTGCGGGAACGAACGCCTGCAGGAGCAGGTCAACGATGGTAACGAAGCCGGCTATAACGACGACGAAGATCGCAAGTCTGATTTCGTTGGGGATGATTTTTCTGATCGCAGCAACGACGACGTTGCAGCAGGTCAGGATAATGAGAACGGAGAGGCCCATACCTACGCCGTTAAACAGACTGGTGGTGATCGCCATGGTGGCGCACATACCGATGAGCTGTACAAGAACGGGGTTATTGGTGATAAGACCTTCCTTAAACTGCTTTTTAATGTTCATTTAAGTCTACCTCCTTAACCCAAGCTCTCGCAGGCGGTAATGGCAGAGCGCACTGCGGTGACGACCGCGTTGGAGGTGATCGTAGCACCGGTGAGCTGATCTATCTCGCCGCCGTTCTTTGTAAGGTCGAGATCCTTACCCTGTCCGACAAAATTCGCACGGAACGCAACACCCTTGTCACTGGGACTGGATGCAACTGCGCCGAGACCGGAGGTCTCGCTGGACTCGGTGATGGAAATGCCGGTGCACTTGAGGTCATTGTCAACACCGACGATGACGGTGATGCTGCCCTGGCTGCCGGTGACGACAGTCTCGACAACGTAGCCGATCGCATTTCCGTCCTTATCCTTTGCGACGGAGACCTTCTGTACCTGAGTGTCTTTGCCTTCGTATTTTGCGTCGTCATAGTTTTCGGCGTCAAGAACTTCGGCATATGCATCAGCGGTCTTTTCCGCTGCGATCTGAGCGATCCTGTCCTTGGTAAGCTCGTTGACGACGCCGAGAACACCTGCAACTATAGCCGATATGAGGAAAAGGACGAGTGCAAGCTTAATTATCTTCTTCATGCTGCCTTTGCCTCCTTTGCTGCCTTTTTGGCTGCCTTAAGGTCTTCCTTGCTGACGCCGAACTGGCGGCTGCGGGTTCCCTTGTCGATAGCCCATGCGCAGAGGTTCATAATGAGGATGGCGTAGGAAACGCCTTCGGGGTAGCCGCCGAAGTAACGGATCAGAACGGTGAGAGCACCGCAGCCGAAGCCGTACAGGAGCTGACCGTTGAGGGTCACGGGGCTGGAGGAGTAATCCGTTGCCATGAAGATGGCGCCGAGGAGCAGACCGCCGGATAGGAGGTTCTGAAGCATCCAGTTGACGTCAAAGAATCCGCCGTGGCGGGGGAAGAGCAGGGTGATGACGGCGACCGTTCCAATGAAGGAAACGGGGATACGCCAACTGATCACCTTGCGGATGATGAGGTATGCTCCGCCGATGAGGAGAGCGATCGCACTCACTTCACCGATGCAGCCGGGCATGGTGCCGAGGAGCATATTGCCGTAGCTGAAGTATTCGGGCAGAGCCTCGCCCGCCTTCATAATGCTGAGCGGAGTTGCCATGGTGGTACCGTCAACGACCTTGCTAAGTGCGGCAGGAACCGCCCAAGTGGTCATAATGACAGGCCAGGATGCCATGAGGAAAGCTCTTGCGGCAAGCGCGGGGTTTAAGAAATTCTTTCCCAGACCGCCGAAAAGCTGCTTTACGATGACCATGGAGAAGGCAGCTCCGACGATGGGCATCCACCAGGGCGCGCCCACGGGGATGACCATTGCGATCAAAACGCCGGTGACGCATGCGGAAAGATCGCCGATGGAGTTGTTCTTCTTCAAAAGCTTGCGGTAGCCCCACTCAAAGAAAACGCAGGACGCAACGGAAACTGCGATGAGCAGCAGGGCTTTGAGACCGAACTGCCACACGCCGACAGCCATTGCGGGGATAAGCGCAATGATAACGTCGAGCATGATGTTGGAGGTGCCGGTCTTGGTCCTTACCTGAGGCTGGTAGGAGGCATCAAAGGTATATTCTTTCTGTATCACTTTTTCTCGGCCTCCTTTGCAGCGGCTTCCGCTCTTGCCTTCTCCTCCGCTGCCTTGGCTGCGAAGAGAAGCTTTGCGGTCTTAAAGGAGTGGGTCAGCGGCATTCTGCCGGGGCAGTTGTAGGAGCAGCTGCCGCACTCGAAGCAGTCAAGAATGTGGTACTTCTTCATGTTCTCGAAGTCACCCTTCTTGAAGTATGCATACATATAAACGGGTTCAAGTCCCATGGGGCATACGGTGATGCACTTGCCGCAGCGTATGCAGGTGGGATTTTCGACCGTTCTGTCCTCTTCCTCGGTGAAGAAAAGGATACCTGCCGTACCCTTGATGTTCACAGCGTCGAGATTAGTGGCTATAAGACCCATCATCGGTCCGCCGAGGACGATCTTCTTGGGGGTCTTTACAAAGCCGCCGCACTGCTCGACTATGTATCTGAAGGGAGTACCGATACGGCACTGCAGGTTGAAGGGCTTTGCTATTGCGGAGCCGCCCACGGTGAGTATACGCTCAAAGCAGGGAACGCCTTCGTAGCAAGCCTTGTAGATCGCATATGCGGTCTGGGTGCTGATAACGTTGCAGCCGACGCCTGCGGGCAGTCCGCCGGGCTTGACCTCACGGTTCGTGATGACCTTGATCTGCATTTTCTCAGCGCCTTGGGGGTACTTGACCTCTTCGGGAACTATCTCGACACCGTACTTTGCGGGGTCCTTCGAGTTGAGAATTTCGATGGCGTCCATCTTATTCTTCTCGATGCCGTAGTACGCCTTGTCAAGACCGCTTGCAATGCGGGCAAGCTCGATACCGCGAAGCAGCTCTTCGGGATGAAGCTTCATGGTCCAGTGGTCGCCGTTAAGGTAAGGCTCACATTCCGCACCGTTGATGATGAGGGTATCGACCTTGCCGAGACCGCTCTTGATCTTGAACGCGGTGGGGAACATTGCGCCGCCCATGCCGACGATGCCTGCTTCACGCAGACGTGCGATTATCGCTTCGGGATCCTTAAGCTCTTCCTCGGTGAGGGGAGCCATATCCTTGCACGGGGTATCCTGATAGTCGTTTTCGATAACGACTGCCGGGATCATGTCGCCCAGAGGATGGGGTCTGGGCTCGATTGCTACTACCTTGCCGGAGACGGGAGAATGTACCGGAGCAGAAACAGGGGCGGGATTTTCGCCGATCTTCTGACCCATGGTGACATAGTCGCCTACCGCTACCAGCGGCTGGCAAGGTGCGCCGATGTGCTGTGCCATCGGAACAATGACCTGGGGCGGCGGGGTTACGACGATGACAGGCTCGTTGGGGGCCTTCATGTAGTCGGGATGTACGCCGCCACGGAATTTAAAGGGCATTTGCATCACCTCTCTATTTTATGACAAACTTAAATATAGCATAAACCTGCTACCGTGTCTACAAGCATTGCGTCTATTTTTCGCCAATTTTTCGTTTATTTTGCCACAATTGAATGATAAATAGTTGACAATTGCGTGTCATTTTGCCATTTTGGACTAATTTGTCCACTCCCCCGGCTCACTTAAAATTAGGTCTTTGAAAAAGGCAAAAAGTATTGTAATATATACATATTAAAATAAGGACAAATTATTATTGAAATTCGGAGGTGCGCCCATGCTTACCGTTTGGGGTGAAAAACTCGACAAAAACAGTGTCCTTCAGGAATACCCCCGTCCTCAGCTCGTTCGGGACGGCTATGTGAATCTCAACGGCGTTTGGGATTACGCAATTACGGAGTCGGACTCCATGCCCGACTCGTGGGACGGAGAGATACTCGTCCCCTTCTCCCCGGAGTGCGAGCTGTCCGGCGTGGGCAGGATGCTTAAGTCCCACGAATACCTTTGGTACCGCAGAGAGCTTGAGGTGCCGCAGCACAAGGGTCGGGTCATTCTGCACTTCGGTGCGGTGGATCAGACCGCAACGGTGTATGTAAACGGCATGGAGGCTGCGCATCACGTCGGCGGCTACACGGCGTTTGAATGCGATATAACGGAGCTGCTTTCCGTCAAAAACGAGCTTTGCGTCTGCGTAAAGGACGTGAGCGACGAAAGCTGGCACTCCAGAGGCAAGCAGCGCACAAAGCGGGGCGGCATATGGTACACGCCCCAAAGCGGCATATGGCAGACCGTGTGGCTTGAGTGCGTGCCGGACTGTTACGTCAAAAACTTACGCATTACGCCGGATTTCGACGCAGGATATGTTGAGATCATTGCCGAAACTGTTGGAAGATCGGACGCATATGCCGTATTTGACGGAAAGAGCTACCCCCTGCCCTGCTGCATACCGGTGCCGGACTTTGAGCCTTGGACGCCCGACACCCCGAAGCTCTACGACTTCTCCGTCGTCTGCGGCGAGGACAAGGTAGACAGCTATTTTGCGATGCGCAAATTCTCCGTCGCCCGTGACAGGGACGGCATAAGCCGCCTGTTTCTGAACAACAAGCCCTTCTTCCACAACGGGCTTTTGGATCAGGGCTACTGGTCCGACGGTATGTACACCGCACCGAGCGACGAGGCGCTGATCTTCGACATTCAGACCGCAAAGGACATGGGCTTTAATATGCTGCGCAAGCACATAAAGATCGAACCCATGCGTTGGTACTATCACTGCGACCGCCTCGGTATGCTCGTGTGGCAGGACATGATAAACGGCGGCGGCGAGTACAATCCCGTCATCATCTCGACCCCGCTCGTGACGGGTATCCATCTCAAGGACGATCGCTACAAGCTGTTCGCCCGACAGGACGAGGCGGGCAGGAAGCAGTACGAGGTCGAGCTTTTCGAGATGCTGCATCAGCTCTACAACTGCCCCTGCATCTCGGTGTGGGTGCCGTTCAACGAGGGTTGGGGTCAGTTCGACGCCGCCCGCATAGCAAAGCTTGTTCGGGACTTCGACGGCACTCGAACGATAGACCACGCCTCCGGTTGGCACGACCAGAAGATCGGTCAGACCAAGAGCCTGCACGTTTACTTCAAAAAGTACGTCCACCGTCAGGATAAATTGGGGCGTGCCGTGCTGCTGAGCGAGTTCGGTGGCTATAACTACTACTGCGACGAACACAGCTTCGGCGAGACCGACTTCGGCTACCGCAGATTCAAATCGGTAGAGGCGCTGACCGAGGCGCTGCGCAAGCTCTACGGCGGACAGATACGTCCCGCTCACGAGCAGGGGCTTGCCGCCGCCGTGTACACGCAGCTTTCCGACGTCGAGGACGAGGTCAACGGTCTTATAAGCTACGACCGCAAGGTCGTAAAGATCCCGCCCGAAACCGTGCGTGAAATAGTGAGCATAGAATAAAAAGCACAGAACAGCAAAAAAACTCCTGCAACACCTTGAGTGTTGCAGGAGTTTTTTTTCGTTTATTCGGGGTCTCGGCAGGTAAAGAGGATGACCTGCCGCTCCTTTGCAATCTCTCGCAGAAGCGACATCGCAGCGGCGGTGCGCTCCGGGTCGAGGTTTGCGAGCGTATCGTCGAGGATGAGCGGACACACCGCCGTCTCCGGCAGCGCAAGCCTGCACACCGCAAGCCGCACCGCAAGGTACATGAGGTCCTCCGTGCCGGCGCTGAGGTATGCGGTATCGACCGCAACGGAAGCGCCGTTTTCCCTGACCTTGACGCTGAAATCCCGGTTGATGAGCAGACTGTCGTACTTCCCTCCCGTCATGCGTGAAAAATACTCCGCCGCAAGCTTGCCGAGTGCGGGAGAGAACCTGCTCTGTATCTCCGCATCGGCGTCTTTAAGCGTCTCGACGGCAAGGCTTATCGCCTCGTACTCGGCGCCGATCTCCCGATACTCGTCCTGCATCTCCATGAGCCTTGAGCCGATGACGAGCGGATCGCCGACCGCTGCGGCGGCGCCTTTAAGCTCGTTTAAGCGGGCGGATATGCTGTCGCAAAGCTGGCGCTCCGCCGCAAGCTGTCTGCCGATATACGCTGCGGTGCTGTCGCCCTCGGCAAAGTCGAGGATGTTCAGCGTCTCGCTCTCCGTCTTTTCAAGGCGGCTCGTCAGCTCACGAAGACGTGCTTCGGCGCTTTCCCTGCTCTTTTCCGCATTGCGGCAGTCGGAAAGCTTCTCCGTGTAGCTCAAAAAGCTGCGCTCCATCTCCTCCGGCGTCTGCGCCGAGTAGCGTGCCAAAATTGCGTTTTTCTTTCTCTGCGACTCCCGCACCGTCTGCTTTGTTTTGCCGATCCGCACAAAGATCAGCACGCAAAGCAGCGCAAGCACTCCGGCTGCAATGAGCAGCAGCGGCTCCGTCATCACGGCGACGGCGGCACAGATGAGCGCAAGCACAAGCACGCAGACTGCGGGCAGGACGCTCACCTTGCGCTTTGCCTCGGCGGAAAGCTTAGTAAGCTCCGCACTGTCGGCGTCAAAGCTCTCCTGCGTCGGCTTGGGGTCGAGGACGTACAGCGGATCGTCGCAGAGCTTTTCTCTTGCGTCCGCACAGCGGCGCTGGGCAGCTGTGCAGTCCTCCTCCGCCGCCTTGCGCTCGCTCCGTGCGTCGTGCAGAGCGGAAAGTGCGTCCTTTCTCGCCGTTTTGCGGCTCTCAAGCATCTCCCGCTCAAGGCTGTCGCAGCGGCGGCGGCTGTCGGAAAGCTTTTCCGACAGCGCCTCCCGCTCGTCCGCAAAGCGGTAAAGCTCCTGCAAACGCCGCTTTTCGGCGTCCATTCCGTCCTCAAGCTCAGGCAGCATTCCGCTGCGGCGGTAGCGGCGCTTGCGAAGCCAAATGCGCAGACGCTCGTCCGCCTCGGAGTAGGAGCAGCCCTCCTCACCCGTGGAGACTATGGTCGCAATGCGTTTTTCAAGCTCCGGGCTTGCGCTGACGCCGATACCGTTCTGCTCCACAAAGGCGCTGCGACGGAAAACATCACGGCTCACGCCGGTGAGCGCTTCGCCGCAGTTTGCCGAGTTAAGCCCCTCGACGGCGACGTTCGTTCCGGCATATTCTGCGCTAAACTCCCGCATGGGGTAGTTTTTCTGTTTCGTCGTTCTGCTTATGCAAATGTCCCTGCCGCCGACGTTCACCTCCATGCTTCCCTGCATGGCGGCTCCCGACCACGGGGCATAGCGGGTTTTATCCGGCAGATAGCCCGCCTTTTGGCGCTCCGAGCTGTCGATGCCGTACAGCATGGCACGGATGAATGCGCACCATGTGCTTTTGCCCGACTCGTTCGGTGCGCAGACGACGTTCAGTCCGTCCTTAAATTCAAGGCTCTCGCCGGACAGCTTCCCGAAGGTCGCACTTACCTTATTTATTATCATGGCAGACGACCTCCTCCCGGTTGCAGAGCGCCGCAAGCCCCCAACGGGCGGCCTGCATTATGCGCTCCCTTTCGCCTTCATCGGCGGCAGCGTCGTAAGCGTTCTTTAAGCGCAGAAGGAACTGACCCCGAAGGCTGTCCTCCCCGGCGCTGTCCCAAACGCCGACCTTGGGTCTCGTGCGGTCCTTGAGCTGAAGTGCAAAGAACCTCCCGCTCAGTGCGTCATAAAGCGCCCGAAGGTCGGGGCTTTCGGCGCTCTCGCCGGACAGCACGATGCGGTAAACGTCGTTTTCCGTGTCCTTGGGAAGCACGGCGTTTATCGCCGAAAGCGCATCGTCCGAGGCGGCAACGTTCAGTATCTCGTACCTGCGCTTTGCGATGCACACGGGCTTTATCCGGCACTCGTCGCCGTTTATACCGACGATGTAGACGTTCTTTTCGCCCGTCTCGTCAAAGCCTCTGCCCTCGGTGCAGCCCGGCCATGCGTAAGCCGTTTTCCCGGCCTTTCTGAGACCGCTGCCCTTGTGGATGTGTCCGAGCGCAACATAGTCCATGCCGCTGCGCATAAGCTGCGCCTCACTTATCGGGTCATAGTCCGAGTTCTCCGACAGCTCCCCGTGTATGCACATGAGGTTAAGGACACCGTCGTCTGCGGGCGGCTCAAAGCCTGCGAGCATGGAAGCGCTGTGGCGCTCCGTGAACGCAGCGCCGAACACACGGGCGTTAAGCTCCGGCAGCTCGACGCACTCGATGCGATCGCTTTTGAAAATATGTACGTTTTCCGGGAAGCTCAGCTTTGCGTAGGGCGAACCCGGCGTGTAGGGGTCGTGGTTTCCCGGCGCTATGAACACGGGAACACTGACGCTCCCCAGCGCCCGCAAAAGCTCCTCGGAGGTCTCAAGGTACGGCGAAGCGGAATCGAGAAGGTCGCCGGACAGCAGCACGAGCTGCACTTCCTCGGTCTTGGCAAGCTCCATAAGTGAGCGGAGCAGCTCTCTTTGTTCCCTGCGCCTTTGCGCCGCCTTGCTCCCGGTCAGCCCCTCAAAGGGCGAGTCGAGATGCAGGTCTGCGGCATGAAGCAGCTTTATCCTTTTCATTTCAGTCGTATCGCCTCCGCACTCAAACAGCGCCCGGTGTCCGGGTCGATCTCAAATATGCAGCCCTCAAGCTTTGCGGGACCGGAGGGCGAGTCGTAGCGCCTCGGCGGATCGCCCATAAACTTCCCGACGGACTGCTCCGGGTCGATGCCGATGACGGAGTTAATAGCGCCCGTCATGCCGAGGTCCGTGATGTAGCCCGTGCCGTTGGGCAGCACCTCGGCGTCGGAGGTCTGCACATGGGTGTGCGTTCCCCAGACGGCGCTCGCTCTGCCGTCAAGCAAAAAGCCCATCGCACGCTTCTCGCTCGTTCCTTCGGCATGGAAATCGACGAGGATGATCTTTTCCCTGATCTCCTCCATGAAGCCGTCTGCTATGACAAAGGGGTTGTCGGTGTTGGTGTCGAGCGTGAAGCGACCCATGAGGCTGAGTACGCACACATCGCCGAAGGCGGTCTTGTATACGTCGATGCCCCGTCCCGGACACTGGGGCGCAAAGTTTGCGGGGCGCAGTATGCGGCGGCGCTCGTCGAGGTAGGGACGCAGCTCCGTGCGTGTCCATGTGTGGTTGCCGAGGGTTATAACGTCCGCCCCCGCCTTGAATATCGCATCCGCTTGTCGGGGAGTTATGCCGACGACGTTTGCGTTTTCGCCGTTGACGACGCAGAAATCAATGTTTCTTTCGGCTTTGAATTTTTTCAGCTTGGTATTTAAACAGTCAAGTCCCGGCTGCCCGCAGACGTCGCCCACGGCAAGGATCCTCACACTCATTTTAAAATTTCCTTTCGGTTTTCAAATCGGTTTATAACGGATATTATAACATATATTTCACCGCCGTAGCAAAACAAAAATGGACATAATATATTACGGAGGTGTAAACAATGAATAAGACAAATTTCCTTATCGGCATGGGACTCGGTATCGCAGTCGGCGGCTGTGCGGGCGCCATAATGATGCCCGGCAAGAAGGGCGCAAAGAACGTCGTCAGCAAGACTCTCAAAACGATGGGCGACGTAGTAGATGCCGTATCAAGCAGTATGAGTAAGTAAATTCAAAAAAATGCAGACGCTTTTGTAAAAAAAGACTTGCAATTTGTTATCCGCTGTGCTAATATACTTAGGCGAAAAGCAATAAGCGCCGTTAGCTCAGCTGGATAGAGCGTCTGGCTACGGACCAGAAGGTCAG